>NZ_JBKHFB010000069.1:0-9576 GCF_046540515.1 Guyparkeria sp. | reverse complement strand
GACGAGCTGATCCAGAACATGCTCGACAGCGGACAGCTGAAGATCGATACCTGAGTCATCGGCGAGGCCCGGCGATGTCGGGTGCCGCTCGCTGGGGTAGGATTGGGCGAGGACGTGTGCTTGATGGCCAACGGGTCAAGGAGCACGCGCCTCGCCCATCGTCTTGTCGACGGGCGATTCGATGCGCCACGGGAGGCCGGCCACGGCACCTGCCCCGAGTGCGCGCCCCATGGTGCATCGAGGTGCACCGGAACCTGGCCTCACGGGACGGTGTGGATGCCGGCATCTGGGACAACCCGACTGCTCCTTGCCACGATGGCGCTGGGTCTTGCCGTGATGATTCACGGGTTCGGACACGCGGAGGTACGCATCGACTTCGACGTGCTCAAGGACGAGGTGAGCGAGCGGTTCGACCCGCAACGCGCCGAGGTCATCGACGAGCTCGAGGTGCTGCTCGACGAGATCAGCGGACTCGAGCCGCGTGAGCGCGCCGAGCGCGTCAACGCGTTCTTCAATCGCCGCATCCGCTACGTCGAGGACGATCAGCTGTGGGGCAAGCAGGACTACTGGGCCTCGCCGGTGGAAACCATCGGTCACGGCGCCGGCGATTGCGAGGACTTCGCCATCGCCAAGTACCTGGTGCTGCGCGAGGCCGGCATCGACAACCGCCAACTGCGTCTGATCTACGTGCGGGCCAAGATGGGTGGCGCCAGTCGCGCCCACATGGTCCTGGGCTACTACCCCGAACCCGACGCCGAACCGCTGATCCTCGACAGTCTCGTGCGCCTGGTCGCCCCGGCCGGCCAGCGTCCCGACCTGACCCCGGTGTTCAGTTTCAACAGCGAAGGCCTGTGGGTCGGCGGCCGGCAACGCCAGGCCGACCGCTCCACGGACCGCCTTTCCCGCTGGCGCGACGTGCTCGAACGCACGCAGAACGAGGGCATCGAGCTGTCCGCGCCCGCGAATTCCTCCGACACCTCCACCCGGCCGAGTGAGTGAGTCCCGCCATGGCATTGAATCGACAACTCTGGATCGCGATTGCCTCGGTGATGGTCATCGCGTTCGTCAGCAGCCTCGCCATCAGCTTCCAGAGCGCGCGGGCCTACTTCGAGGAGCAGTTGCACCTCAAGAACATCGACAACGCCAACACCCTGGCCCTGACGCTCTCGCAGGTGGAGAAGGACCCGGTGCTGATCGATCTGATGATCGCCGCGCAGTTCGACACCGGGCACTACCAGCGCCTTGAACTGGTGGCCCCCAACGGCGAACCGATCACCGCGCGAACACGTCCCACGGACGAGGTAGGCGACGTACCCGGCTGGTTCGCCGAGCTCGCCGAGTTGCGGGTCGATCCCGGCGTCGCCCAGGTGCCCGATGGCTGGCAGCAATACGGCACCCTGCATGTCGAGAGCCTAAGCGGCTTCGCCCTCGAGGCGCTCTGGGACACCACCGTCGAAATGTTCCTGTGGTTCTTCGGTATCGCCGCGGTGCTCGGGCTCTTGGGCTCGATGGTCCTCAAGTCGCTTACCCGGCCGCTCGACGACGTGGTCGATCAGGCGGAATCGATCGGCAACCAGCGCTTCATCGCCACGCCGGAACCCAGAACCCTCGAGTTCCGCCGCGTGGTTCGCTCGATGAACATCCTCTCCGCCCGCGTGCGCGACATGCTGGGCGAGGAGCGCTCGCGTCTCGAGGACATGCGTCAGCGGCTGCAGCGTGACTCGCTCACCGGCGTGGGCAACCGCGGCCGATTCGACGACGTACTGGCCGCCCTGCTTGCAGACGACGACCCGAACCGCCAGCACGGCCTGTTCCTGCTGCGCGTGGTGGACCTCGCCGAGATCAATCGTCAGCTTGGCCATCAACAGACCGATGCCCTGATCCAGGCAGTGGCCCATCGGCTCCAAGCGACCGCAGGGGCGCACCGCGACCAGTTCAGCGACGATCACGTCGCGCGCCTCAACGGCAGCGATTTCGCGCTGATCCTCACGGATCTCCTCGATGCCAGGCCGATTGCCGACTACCTGATCGAAGCGATGCGGGGGCTTGCCGACCAGCACGGCGGCGACCTGCCCATCCAGATCGCACTGGCCGGTGGGCGTTTCGGCTCGACCGACGAACGATCCGCGATCCTGATCCGGCTTGATGACGCACTGGCTCGGGCCGAGCACCGGGGGACCACCGATCTGGAATGGGCCGTGCAGGGAGAGGACGTGGACCGACTGCACGGCAGCGACGAGTGGCGCGAGATCTTCCGAACCGCCATTGCCGGGCGACGCATCCACGCCGCGCACTTCGCCACGCGCCGCCTCGACGGACGGCTTATCCACCGCGAGGCGATGCTGCGACTCGAGAACGACCATCGCACCTGGACGGCCGGCCAGTTCCTGCCCTGGGCCCGTCGACTCGGGTTGCTCCCGGAGCTGGACCTGACCATCTTCGAACATGAACTCGAGCGATTGGCCGAATCGGACGACATCGAGCCGGTCGCGCTCAACCTGTCCATCGACAGCCTCCTGGACGAATCGACGAGAAGCCGCCTGATGGACCGGCTCATCGCGCACGCGGCGATCGCCGGGCGGGTGTCGATCGAGGTTGCCGAGCGCGCCGTGATCGAGCACCCGGCGGCGTTTCGAGAATTCTGCACCGCCACGGTTCCGCTCGGGTACCGACCGGGGATCGAGAAGGCGGGCCTGGCCCTGACCGACATCGAGGCCCTGCACGAGCTGGGACTGGCCTACATCAAGCTCGATCGCTCGCTGACCACCGATCTGGTCGGCAGCGAATCGAATCGGAACTACCTGCGCGGTATCACGGGCATGGCGCACGCCATTGGCCTGACCGTGATAGCCGACGGGGTGCGATCGGCTGAGGAGATCACGCTGCTGGGCCAGCTTGGGGTCGACGGTGTCAGCGGCCCGGGGGTCGCCGACTGAGGCACGGCTTCGTCGCGACGAAGCGCTATCGACGAGGGTCGCGGCAGACTGCCGTCAGGGCATGAAGTGATCGCCGCCGTTGTCATCCGCGCCGCCGATCAGGTCGAGAGCCTTGCGATCGCGACGTAACCGGCGGCGGTCGAGCAACTTGCGCTGGGCTGCCGTGGGCAACTCGGTGAACTTGATCACGCCCTTCTCGATCAGGAGGTGCGCCAGGTCCTCGACCACGCGCACGAGCTCGGCATCCGACCGTTGCAGGGCCTCGGCGACCGCCTCCGGCTCCGCTCCGCGCGACGGATCGAGGAAGCGCTGCACGCCCGGGTCACCGAAGGCGACCTCCTCGGCCATGCCCGGCTCCGGTTCGCGCCCGATGGCCACGATCTCCCCGCTGGGGTCCCGCTTCACGTAAACGTTATCCATCGGGTCGCCCCCCTTTGATCAGCCGACATCGCGGTCCGGCTCGGCCGCCATGCGCAGCCGCACCACCAACTGCATTCGATCACGAACGCCGAGCTTGCGAAAGGCGGCGCTCAGGTGCGCCTTGACCGTGCGCTCGGTGATGTCCAGTCGCCGCGCGACCTCCTTGTTGCTCAATCCGCCTGCCACCGCCTCGGCGACCGCGCGCTCGCGTTCGGTCAGGCTGGCGAGCAAGGGGGCGACCGCCCGGGTGACGTTTCCGGGAACGTCGAGCGTGGTCGACAGCACCCGCACCACGGCATTGACCACCTCCGCCGGCAACCAGATGCCCCCCGTCTGCACGGCCTGCGCCGCCTGCTGGAGCAGCGCCGGCGGCGAGACGGCGTGCACGTAGCCGCGCGCACCACACCCCAGCGCACGGCGCAGCTCCTCCATGGCAGGCTCGCGTGACATGGCGATCACGGTGGCACCCTCCCCGGCAAGCGCCTGGATCCGGCGCTCCCAGTCCTCCATGCCTGCCAGCACCCAGGCGACCGCCGGGCGGGAGTCCGTGGACGTGATGGCCCGATGCTGTGCCGATGTCGTAGCGTCGAGCACGATCGCTCCGGGAAAGGCACTCTGCCAGCGCGAGGTACGAAACCCGGGTTCGGTAAGAAAGAGGTGTGTCGGACCAGTCATCGTTCGGACATCGATTGCGAAAAGGCACGCAGCACGGGCTTGAGAAGGTATTCCAGCACCGTCTTCTTGCCGGTGAGTATGTCCACCTCGGCCATCATCCCCGGCAGGATGGGCTGCTCGGGCGAGAACCCGGTCGCGCGCGTTTCCAGGCGCACCAGGTAGAAGGTATTGTCATCGTCGTCGGTGATGGTGTCCGAGCTGATGTGCGTCACGGCACCCTCCAGCCCGCCGTACTGCGTGAAGTCGTAGGCGCTGAACTTCACCTTGGCGGGCAGTCCCGGGCGCAGGAAGGCAATGTCCTTCGGATTGATGCGCGCCTCGATCAAAAGCCGGTCGTTCGCCGGGGTTATCTCGAGGATCTCGCGCCCGGGGCCGACCACCCCGCCGGTGGTGTTGATGAACAACCGCTGCACGGTGCCGTCCATGGGTGCACGCACCCGGGTCTGCTTCACCTTGTCGGCCAGCCCCACCTCGGCCTCGCCCAGGGCATCGAGCTTGGCGCTGGCCTCGGCCAGCTCCGAACGCCAGCGATTGAAGGCGTTGAGCCGCACTTCCTCGATGCGCCCGGTCGCCTCCTCGATCGACGACTTCGCCCGGGAGATTGCGGCGTCGGCCCGGGCCATCTCGCCCAGGCTGTTCGCCTCGTCGCGTTCGAGCCGGATGATGTCGATCTCGGAGACGGCCCCCGAATTCAGCAGCGGACGGGTCACCTTCAGCTCGCGCCGGATCAGCGACAACGCACGGGAATGCTGGTTGCGGGCGGCCTCGGCCTCGCGCAGATCCTGACGGCGCTGCTCGAGCTTTTCCCGGTGGATGGCGAGCTGTTCCTCGAGCTCGCGGCGCGAGGATTCGTAGAGCCGCCGCTCCTTGGCTACCACTTGGGGGGCCTCGCGCTCGAGATCCGAGGGGAGGGCCAGCGGCTCCTCGCTGGTCAGCGCCTCCAGGCGGGCCACCTCGGCACGCAGGGCATAACGCTTGACCTGGTTCTCGCGCAGGCTGGACATGGATCGGGTCGAGTCGATCGTCACCAGCAACTCGCCCTCCTCGACCGTGTCACCCTCGTCGACCAGGATCTCGCGCACCGTCCCGCCGTCGAGTGACTGGATCAGCTGCGTCTTGTGCGACGTGATGACCTTGCCCTGGCCGCGGGTGACCTCGTCGAGCTCGGCGAAGCCGGCCCAGACGATCAGAGCGATCAGCACCAGGAACAGCGTGTACAGCAACGCACGCGCCCGCAACGGGGTCTGCTGCAGTTGCGCCCAGCCGGCCTGGGCGGCCCAGTTGCCGCGCCGCTCCTCGCCCAGGCCAACGGTGTCGCCGCCGCCACCCGATGCGCGGCGGGAACCGGTCAGGCGACCCACGCCGTCGAAACCACGCTCCTCGATGGTCTTCTTGCGGCGTGATTCGCTCATCGCTCCGCCCCCGAGATCCGTCCCTGGCGCAAGGCCTCGATCACCTCGTCCTTGGGCCCGTCCGCGACCAGCCGGCCGGCATCGATCACCAGGATCCGGTCGACCAGTTCCAGCATCGAACTGCGGTGCGTGTTGACCAGCAGGGTCTTGTGCTTGGCGACGCGCTGGAGGTTGCGCTTGATCAAGGCCTCGGTGGAATGGTCCAGCGCGCCGGTGGGCTCGTCCAGCACCAGCATCGGCGGATCATGCAGCAACGCCCGAGCGATGGCGATCGACTGGCGCTGACCACCGGAGACGAACTGCCCCCGCTCGCCCATGGGCATGTCGAATCCCTCGGGGTGACGGTTGATCATGGCCGCCAGTCCGCTGAGCTTGGCCACCTCGAGGATGCGCGCATCGTCGACATTGGCCGCGCCGAGGGCAAGGTTCTCCTTCAGCGACCCGTGAAAAAGCGAGATGTCCTGCGGCACGTAACCGATCGCCCGGCGCAGCTCGGCCGGATCGATCTGGCGGGCATCGACCCCGTCGATCAACACCGCCCCGGCGTCCGGCTCGTAGAGGCCGAGGATCAGTTTTTCGATGGTGCTCTTGCCCGAGCCGTTACGACCCAGAACGGCGACGTGCTCGCCGGCGCGAATGCGGAAACTGACGTCATCGAGCACCACACCGCCGGTCTGCGGGTAGGAAAAGCTCACGTGGCGGAACTCGATCTCGCCGCTCATCCCCGGCCGACTGATCCAGGACTTGCCCGGCGGGCGCTCGACCGGTTGTGCCATCACGTCGTCGAGCGCATCGAGCGCGGCGGCCGACTGGTGGTACTGCATCACCAGGCCCGCCGCCTGGCCGATCGGCGCCATGGCGCGGGACGAGAGCAGGTAGGCGGCGATCATGCCACCAAGGCTGAGCTCGCCTTCCATGATCAGGTAGACGCCGATCACGATGATCGCGATGCCCACCGCGTGCTGGGCCCACTGCGCCCCGCTGACCACCGTGGCGGAGATCAGGCGCATGCGTGCGGCGTTCTGAGCGAGGAACACCGAGGTCTTCTCCCAGTCGGCCTGCAGGCGGCTTTCCACCCCGAAAGCCTTGACCGTCTCGATGTCGGTCAGCCCCTCCACCAGCGTGGCGTTGCGCATCGCACCGGCCCGCATGGCGTCCTCGGACAGGCGCTGCAGGCGTCGCTGGGCACCCAGCGCGTAGAGCAGCACCAGCAGCGCACCGAGCACGATCGGCACCACCAGTTGCCAGCCGATCAGGGCGACGATGCCGGCGAAAAGCAGCACGAACGGCAGGTCGACCAGGGAGACCACGCTCATCGACCCGATGAAGCCGCGTACCGACTCGAAGGCGTGGACCGTATTGGCAAACGAACCGGTCGAGGCGGGCCGATTGGCCATGCGCATGCCCAGCACGCGCTCCATGATGTTCGAGGAGAGCTTGACATCCGCGCGACTGGCCGCGAGATCGACGAACCGGCTGCGCATGACCCGCAACGCAAGATCGGCACTGATGGCGAGGAACACCCCTGCCCCAAGCACCCACAGCGTGTCGGTGGCCGCGTTCGGCACCACCCGGTCATAGACGTTCATGATGAACAGCGGCATCGCCACGGCGAAGAGGTTGATCATCACCGCCGCGACCAGCACGTCGCGGTAGAGGCCACGGTTCTGGCGGATGACGCCCCAGAACCAGTGCTGGTCGGCCCGCGGCGCGAGTCCACCGGCACGCTCGTCGAACCGGAACTGCGGCTGGACATAGACCAGCCAGCCGCTGGTCTCGGCCTCGAGCGCGTCAAGCCCGATTTCGACCTCGGCGTCGTTGAGCTCCGGGTAGATCACCGTGGCAATGCCGGCCTTGCGGTCGACTCCGGTGATAACGCAGGCGCCGTCTTCGTCGCGAAGCGCGATGGCCGGCAGCAGGGCGGGATTCACCGAACGGACCTTGCCGGACACGAACCGGCTTGACAGCCCCGCCCTCCGGGCGGCGCGCTCGAACTCCGGCGGAGCCAGCCGCCCCTGTTCCAGTGGCAGCCCGGCCACCAGCGACTCCCGCGACATCGGCGTACCGTGGTAGCGACACAGAAACGTCAGGCACTCGGTCAGCGCATCACCGCGTGTTTCAACCGCTTCGCCGGTCATCCCGTCCCCCGCCGATGGTTCGACATCCGCTCGTCATCGGACGCATCCCCTCGGGCTGCCCCCGAGACGCCGAGCTGCAAGTGGAGGCACGGTTCATCGCTCGCGGGGCACCTCGGGGAGGTTCATCGCGATATCGACGCTCGGGCAGGCGGATTCCGGATCGACCGCCAGCGGCTCGATACCGAGATCGGCAAGGCTCGGCAGACCGTCGCGACGAACCTCGAGGGCCTCGAGCAGGCGCCCACTGGAGGCCAGCGCACGGGCGATGGCCAGACGCCGGTCGGCCTCGGCGTTGACGTAGGAGCGACTGGCCTGGAAGTACTCGTTTTCCGAGTCGAGGACATCGAGCAGCGTGCGCTGACCGATCCGGAACTGGTTGCGGTAGGCGACCCGCACCCGATCTGCCGCCAGACGGTAGTTGTTGAGCGTCTCGACCTGCTGGGCGAGCTTGCTCACGTCGTGGTAGGCGATCTGCAGATCCTGGCGCATGTCAACGCAGGCCTTGTCCCGCAGGCTCTTGGCCACGTTGAGCTCTTCGGCGGCGCTCTTGACCGCGGCCCGGTCGCTTCCGCCGTTGTAGAGATTGAAGCGCAGTTCCAGCCCGATGCGCGCATCACGCTGGTTCTCGCGAACGCCGAAATCGTCGCGATTGTCGACACCGTAGCTCGCGTTCAGGTTCAAGCGCGGGTGGAACGCGGCACGACGGCTCTCCACGGCGGCACGCGAGGATTCGATATCGCGCAGGGCGGCCCGGAAAGACGGGTTGCCCTCGTAGGCCAGCTCGAGGGCGGCCGCCACGTCGGCCGGCAGGGCCGAATCGTCCAGGTCGATCGGCTCGAGGCGTTCGGCCGGCGACTGGCCGACGATCCGCAGGTAGCGCGCGGAGACGTCGTGAAGATTGGAGATCTCGTTGACGAGGTTGGACTCCGACAGCGAGACGCGGGCGTTGATCTGCTCCATGTCGGCACCGCGGGCCACCCCGGCGCTCGAGCTTTCCTCGACCTGAGCCTTGACGTCCAAATGCTCCTGGAAGATCTCCTCGGCCAGCTCGACCAGTTCACGCTGACGGCGCACGTCCTGGTAGGCGCGGAGGGTCTCCAGCGCAACCTCCTCGGCACTACCGAGCAGCTCGTAGTAGCGCACCAGCTGGGCGTTGTCGAGGCGCTCGACCTCCGAACGGGTGAAGAACCCGTCGTAGAGCATCTGCGTAAGCGAGATCTCGGCCGCGGCGACCGAGTAGTCCTCGTTGACCCCGTAGTTGCGCGACTCCTGGCCGACACTTGCGACCGCGTCGACCGTCGGCAGGTAACCGCCCCGGGCCACGTCGATGTCGTGACCAGAGGAGACGAAGGCATGCCAGCTCGACTGCACCTCCGGGTTGGATTCGATCGCCTGCTGCACGGCGCCCGCCAGTCCGGCGGATTGATCCGATTGCGCCAGCGCGGCCATCGGCGGCGCAGCCATCAGTCCGGCAGCGACCAGCGCCGCCAGGGTATTTTCCTTATTCATTCTCATCGCCTTGTTCCCTTTGCCTGGCATGGGTTCGGTCCGGCATGACCCCGGGCCAGCGAACGAACGTCGGGGCACTCGTCCCGCTGCGTCCGCTTCCCGCCGATCGTCTCAAGCTGTTGTCGACAGAGGCGACACGGATCAGACCGCTTTCGCCCGGAGGGCGTCGTCCCGTGTCTATTGTTCGCCGACGCCAACCCACACTCCCGATTTGACCGCCTGGACTCGCGCCCGGCTGCCGCCCGGTGGCTCAAGCATCCGCGCCAAACCGAGCCCGAAGGGTATCGGCGGGAACGACCACCCGCACAGGAACAAAACGGAACAGAAAATACCGGCCTGTTTTCAATGCGTTGCAAACCCCGAGTGCCACGCTGTGGCGGCAGGAACGCCGCTTGCCCATCCCAGAATCGCCCCGAGCAGACCAGACGCCGGGTTCGCCACAGCGTGAATCAGGCGCCGAACAGACCATGGAGTCGCCCACGGAGT
>NZ_JBKHFB010000068.1:0-9796 GCF_046540515.1 Guyparkeria sp. | reverse complement strand
AGGCCCGCCGACTCGTCGCAGCCCAGCATCAGGTTCATGTTCTGCACGGCCTGGCCGGCCGCGCCCTTGACCAGATTGTCGATCACGCTCGAGACCACCAGCATCGGCCCGTCGAGCGGTCGGTGCACCGCCATGCGGCAGATATTGTTGCCACGCACGCTGCGGGTTTCCGGGTGACTGTTCGACGGCATCACGTCGACGAACGGCTCTTCGGCGTAGTAGCGTTCGTACAGGCGCTGGACATCGGCATTCGGCTCGCCGTTGATGGGCAGGTAGACGGTCGACTCGATCCCGCGGACCATCGGCACCAGGTGCGGCACGAAGGTCAGGCCGATCTCGCGCTCGGCGATCGCGGTCAAGGTCTGACGAATCTCCGGCTGATGGCGATGACCGGCGGCGGCATAGGTCCGCACGCTCTCGCCCGCCTCGGCCATCAGCGTATGCACGGCGGCCGAACGACCGGCGCCGCTGGCGCCCGACTTGGTGTCCGCGACGATCTGCCCGTGATCGACCCAGTCCAGCCCCATCAGCGGCAACACGGCGAGGGTCGTCGCGGTGACGTGACAGCCGGGGTTGGCCACCAGTTGCGCGCCGCGGATCTCGTCGCGATAGAGCTCAGGAAGCCCGTAGACGGCCTGTTCGACCCACTCCGGCGAGGCATGCTCCATGCCGTACCAGCGCGACCAGACGTCAAGGTCCTTGAGGCGGTAGTCGGCGGCCAGATCGACCACCCGAACGCCCTGCTCGAGCAACGCCGGCGCGTCCTGCATGGCGATACCGTTGGGCGTGGCGAAGAACACCAGGTCGCAGGCAGCAAGGTCGGCCTCGCCCGGATCGCTGAAGACCAGATTCGTGTGACCGCGCAGACTGGGGTAGAGGTCGTCCACGCGACGACCGGCCTCGCCGCGCGAGGTCATGGCGACCACCTCCACCTGCGGGTGGTGGGCCAGCAGGCGCATCAGCTCGACACCGGTGTACCCGGTACCCCCGACGATTCCGATCTTCTTCATGTCTTCGCCTCGACTCCTCTCGCGTGGACTCTCCGGGCCGCCCCATGGCAGGCCGCGTTCGAACCCGGTGGACAATCGTGGCATATTAGCAGCCACTACGCGGCGGACCATCCGTGCGCCCGACCGACCACCGACCTCATCTTCCCCCCGGGAGGCCCGGCCCGTGACCGCTCTGCTCGCCCGCATCCAGGACTGGTTCGGCCGCCCGCTGAACCGGTTCATCGAGCGCCTGCGGCTGCGACTGGCCCAGCCGGATGCCCTGTTGCAGGTCACCCTGCTCGGCCTGATCGCCGGGCTGCTCGCCGCCCTGCTGGTAGTCGCCTTCCGGCTGGCGCTCGAGGGACTACAGATCTACGGCCTGGGACTGCCGGGCGCGGAACGCTACGAATCCCTGCCCGCCGAATGGCGGCTTCTGCTGCCGATCCTCGGCACGCTGGTCCTTGGCCTGGCCTTTCACCTGCTGCCGTTCGGCATGCGCAACGTCGGCGTCGGCCACGTCATCATCCGCTTTCACCGCTTCGGCGCCGACATGCCCTGGCAGAACGCCGTGGTGCAGTTCATCGCCGGCGTGTGGGGCCTGCTGATCGGCCTGACCGGCGGGCGGGAAGGCCCCGGCATCCACCTGGGCGCTTTCTCGGGAAGCCTGCTGGGCCACAGCCTCGGACTACCCAACAACAGCGTGCGCACCCTGTCGGGCTGCGGGGTGGCCGCGGCGATCTCCGCGGCCTTCAATACGCCACTGGCCGGGGTGATCTTCGCGCTGGAGGTCGTCATCAAGCAGTACACGCTGGCGAGCTTCCTGCCGGTGATCCTCGCCTCGTCGATGGGGGCGCTGCTGGCGACCACGGTGTTCGGCCCGGAGACGCTGTTCACCATCGAGATCCATCACGAGATGTCGTTCTGGGAGGTGCCCACCCTGCTGGCACTCGGACTGATCATCGGCGCGATGGCCGCCGGCTACATCCAGATCGTCGAGGCCACCATCGCGCGGAGCTGGAACTGGCCGGTCTGGGCGCGCTTCACCGCCGCCGGTGTGGCCACCGGCATCATCGGCTTCTGGGTACCGGAGATCCTCGGCATCGGTCACGACACCACCGATCTCGTCGCCGCCGCGGAGCTGACACTGGGGGCGCTGTTGATCATCGCCGTGGCCAAGTGGCTGCTGGCCAGCGTCACCGTGGGCCTGGGCCTGCCGATCGGCACCATCGCCCCGGTGCTGATGATCGGCGCGGTGGTGGGCGGCACGCTCGGCAGCCTGCTCTACCGGCTCGACCACATCCCGCTGACCGATGTCGCCTTCTACACCGTGCTGGGCATGGGCGCGATGATGGGCGCCACGCTCCAGGCTCCCCTGGCCGCCCTCGCCGCGGTACTCGAGCTGACCACCGACACCGGCGCGATCCTGCCGGCCATGATCACCATCGTCGTCTCGGGGCTGGTCAGCCGGATGGTGTTCGGCAAGTCGGGACTCTACGACGCGATGCTGCGCGCCAACGACCAGCAGATGCCGGGCCCCTCGCTATGGTTCAACGGCGACAACATCGGCGTCTCGAGCATCATCGAGCGGCGCATCGCCGAGGTGACCTGCCCCTGCAATCTCGCCCGTTTCGAGCAGGCGCTCGAGGAAAAGCCCGCCTGGCTGGTCATCCGCGACGAGCACCGCCAGGCGATGGGCGTGATCCGCTACACCCCGGCCAAGGCCGCGTACGACCAGATCTTCAACCAGGCGCTGTTCGACGCCCAGTCCCGAGCCGAACAGGCGGCGCGCGAGGCGAAGGCCCAAGGGCATGCCGAAGGGCCGACCCCGAGAGATGAGACATCCGTCACGCCGACCACCGGCGGCGAGGAGATGGCCCAACCTCGCACGGACCAGGAAGCCGTCGAAACACCGGCGACGGGCGCCGAGGCACCGCCCCCCGAAGTCGACCTGGAGGCGCTGGCCAACGAGGTCCGCGAGGCGGTGCTCGTCGATCCGGGCGAGATCAGCGGCTTCTACCGTGCCGCCGACGTCGAGGTGGGCTACACGCTCACCCAGGCTCAGCGCGTGATGCGCGAGGAAGACGTCGGCGTGCTGGTCGCCCGGCGCATGGTCGGTTCGTCGCAGGCACGCACGCTGGGCGTGATGACCGCCGCCATGCTCGAGCAGGCGATCGTGGAACGTTGACGCCAGCGAGCACGGCCCGGAAACTTCCACGCCACGGACAGGTCCATTCCCTTTGCACCCGGGACTCATCGGGGGAGCAACCATGGCCAGACGAGGGTTCGAGATGACGCCACCGACCGAGATAAACCACCCCATCGACGCGACCCGCAATGCCCTGCGCGATCCGTCGCGCCGGCGGCTACTGCTGGGCGGCAGCGGCGCGCTGCTGGCATTGGGCCTGGGCGGCTGCCTGTCCGACAGCGGCCTGCCGCTCGAGGGCGTGACCGTCCAGGACCGCGACGGGGAACCGGTGGAGCTCTCCTCGATCAAGGGCAAGCCGACCCTGATCACCTTCTGGGCGACCACCTGCCCCGGCTGCGTCAAGGAAATCCCGCATATCCAGGAGCTGCACGACAAGTACGCCGAACGTGGCGTGAACGTCGTGGGACTGGCGATGAGCTACGACCCGCTCGACCAGATCAACAAGATGGTCGAGAAGCGCGACATGACCTACACCATCTGGCGGGACCAGGACGGTCGAGGCGCCGAAGTCTTCGGCCCGGTACGGGTCACGCCGACGACCTTCATCCTCGATGCCCAGGCCCGCATCGAGTTCCAGAAGATCGGCGTGTTCGACGTGGGCCGGGTCGAGCGCACCCTGGACAAGCTGCTCGAGTCGGCCTGACCCCGCCCCACCCCATGCGCCCCGCCCCGCGAGCCGGGGCGTTTTTCGTTACACTGCCCCCTTTGCGCCGCGTGGCAGACACATAGATTCAAGGGGAGCCCGGTTCCAGGTCATGAACATCTCCATCAAGACCCCCGAGGAAATCGAGAAGATCCGTATCGCCAGCCAGCTGGCCGCCGAGGTGCTGGTGCTGCTGCGCGAGCACGTGAAGGCCGGCGTGACCACCGGCGAGCTCAACGAGATCGCCCACAAGCACATCACCGAGGTCCAGGGAGGCACCCCGGCGACGCTCGGCTACCACGGCTTTCCCGCCTCGATCTGCACCTCGCTCAACCACCAGGTCTGTCATGGCATCCCCGGTGACAAGACCCTGCGCGACGGCGACATCCTCAATATCGACGTCACCGTGATCAAGGACGGCTGGTATGGCGACACCTCGGCGATGTACACCGTCGGCAAGCCGTCGGTGCGCGCCCAGCGACTGATCGACGTCACCTTTGATGCCATGATGAAGGGCATCGAGACGGTGCGCCCCGACGCCACCCTCGGCGACATCGGCCACGCCATCCAGACACATGCCGAGGCCAGCGGCTTTTCCGTGGTGCGCGAGTACTGCGGCCACGGCATCGGACGGAACTTCCACGAGGATCCGCAGGTGGTCCACTACGGCAACCCCGGCGAGGGCGTGCGCCTCAAGGAAGGGATGGTGTTCACCATCGAGCCGATGATCAACGCCGGCAAGAAGGACATCAAGCTGCTCGGCGACGGCTGGACGGTGGTCACCAAGGACCACTCGCTCTCCGCGCAGTGGGAGCACACGGTCGCCGTGACCAGGGACGGCTTCGACATCCTCAGCCAGCCGTCCGCCTGACCCCGTGCTCCCGGAACGCGATGGTCGCTTCGGCGACCAGACCACCTTCCCGGCCGACCGGCCGCTGGCCCGGCAGCTCGAGACGCTCAACGCCCACTGGGCCGATGCGCTGGCCGACGAGACCAGTGCCCGCGGCTTCATCCGGGAAGTCACCGCCCGGGTAGACAGCGCCCTGCGCAGCCTGTGGGAGGACAAGCTCGCCGACACGCCCTGCGCGCTGGTGGCCGTCGGTGGCTACGGGCGCGGCGAGATGTTCGTCCACTCCGACATCGACATCATGGTGCTCACCGCCGACCACGCCCACGACGAGGCGGTGCAGGCGTTCCTCTACACCCTCTGGGACACCGGCCTGTCGATCGGCTACGCCGTGCGCAGCGTCGAGGAGTGCCTCGAGGCGGCCACCGACCCGACCGTCTACACCAGCCTGATCGAGATGCGGCTGATCGCCGGTGACGAGGACCTGCTTACGCGCCTGGACACGGCCATCCGCAGTGACACGGCCTTCGACCCGGCCTGGTTCTTCGCCGCCAAGATCGACGAACAACAGGCACGCTACGCATCGCACGACAACGTCGGCACCAAGATCGAACCACACCTCAAGGAAGGCCCGGGCGGCCTGCGCGACCTGCACACCATTCGCTGGCTGGCCAACCGCATCGACGGGGCGCCTACCCTCGCCGCGATGCATCGTGCCGAGCTGCTACGCGACGACGAGTACCGCGCCCTGACACATGCCGAGTCGCTACTGTTCCGCATCCGCATCGGCCTGCACGGTCTGGCCGAACGGGCCGAGGAACGCCTGCTGCTGACCCACCAGAAGACACTCGCCGGCGCGTTCGGCTACCGGGGAGAGCAGAGCGGCAACCTCGCGGTGGAGCGTTTCATGCAGCACTTCTTTCGCGCCACCATCGAGGTCGAACGCCTCAATCAGTTGCTGATCCAGCGATGGCGCGAACGCCTGCACCCCGAGATCCTCGAGCCGGTCAAGCGACTCAACCCGCGCTTCATCCGCCGTGGCAGGCTGATCGAGACCCGCGATGCGCAGGTGTTCATGCGCTCGCCCACCGCCATCCTCGAGTTGTTCCTGCTGCTCGCCGAACACCCCGAGCTAGAGGGCATGACCGCGGCCACCGCCCGGCAGTTGCGCGCCAACCTGTCGGTAATCGACGCGGGCTTTCGCGCCAACCGGCAAGCGAAACAGTTGTTCATGCAGCTGCTCCGCGCCGAGCGCGGCGTCTACCTCGCCCTGCGCAACATGAACCTCACCGGCGTGCTCGCTGCCTACATTCCCAACTTCGCGCCGATCGTCGGCCTGATGCAGTTCGACCTGTTCCACGCCTACACGGTCGACACCCACACGCTGCTGGTGATCCGTAACCTGCGTCGCCCCGCGCTACCCGAGTACCGCGACGAGAATCCGACCGCCGCACAGGCATTTGCCCGCATCCCGCGCCCGGAGATCCTGTACCTCGCCGGGCTGTTCCACGACATCGCCAAAGGACGGGGCGGCGATCATGCCGAGCTCGGGGCGTTCGACGCCCGCGACTTCGCCCGGGCGCATGGTCTGGCGCGCGAGGGCATCGACCTGGTCGGCTGGCTGGTCGAACAGCACCTGACGCTGTCGTTCACCGCCCAACGCCAGGACATCGAGGACCCGGAGGTCATCCGCCGTTTTGCCGAGCTGGTCGGCAGCCCCGAGCGCCTCGACCACCTCTACCTGCTGACCGTGGCCGACATCCGCGCCACCAATCCGCAGCTGTGGAACTCCTGGCGCGACTCGCTGCTGCGGCGTCTGTTCGAGCTCACCCACCAGCATTTCGCCGAGGGGGTGCGGTCCTCGGCGCAGATCGTGAGCGAGACCCGTCGCGACGCCAACCGGCAGGGATCGAGCGAGGGCATGAACGCCGGCAAGCTGGCCGCCTGGCTGTCGGGCATGCCGGAGGAATACTTCCTCAGAAACGAGATCGACAACATCCTGCGCCACTCGCGCGTGGCCATCGACGCCAATCTGCCGGCACTGACCATCAACGACGACCCGCAGCATCAGGCCACGCAGATCCTGATCCTGGCGCAGAACCACCCCGCCCTGTTCGCCCACGTGGTCGCCGGCATCGATCGCGAGGGGCTGAACGTGCAGTCGGCCAACATCACCGTGATCCCGCGCCCGCTGGTCACCGAGAGCGGGCTCACCGCCGTGGACCCCGAAGGCAGGCGCGAGCCGCTGCCCGAGTCCGAGCTGATCCTGCTGGAATTCTTCGTGCTCGATCGCCAGGGCCTTGCCGTCGCCGACCCGGGCGCGATCGAGGCACTGCACGAACGCCTCGAGGGGGTGATCCACCACCCCGACCGGGCGCTGTCGGTCACCCGACGGCGCACCCCGGCCCAGCTATCGAGCCTAGACGTCGACACCGAGGTGGAGTTCATCGCCGATGTCGCCCGCGCCCGCACCATGATCCAGGTGCTGACCAAGGACCGGCCCGGCCTCCTGGCCGATCTTTCCGACACGCTCTGGCGCATGGGCGCGATCCTCCTGCACGCGCGCATCGCCACCCTGGGCGAGCGCGCCGAGGACGCCTTCTTCGTGGTCGACCAGTACGGCCACCCGATCAACGACCGCGAACACCAGCAGGCCATCGCCGAGGCGCTGATCCGTGCGGCAAAGGGCAATAACGAGGCCGAGACGTGAGTCCGATCGACCACACCCTGGCGGCCAACCAACCGGCGGGCGACTGGACGCTGCTCGACGAGCGGCGCGATTTCCTGGTGGTCGGCAAGCCCGAGCGCCTGCTCACGGTGCCCGGTATCGGCCCGGAAAAACAGGACTGCCTGATCACGCGAGTGCAGACCGAGTTCCCCGAGGCGCGCATCGTCCACCGGCTCGACTGGGACACCTCGGGGCTGCTGGTGCTGGCACGCAACGCCCGGGCGCACGCCTTTCTCTCCAAGGCCTTCGCCGACCGGCGGGTCGACAAGACCTACGTTGCCCTGATCGACGCGCCGCTCGAGCCGCGCGAGGGGTTGATCGACCTGCCGATCGGCAAGGACATGGAGCGCCGACCGCGCTACCGCATCGACCCGGAACGCGGCCGCCCCTCGCAGACGCGCTACCGAATCGCGGCGACCGAGGCGGCGGGCGTGCGGGTGATCCTCGAGCCGATCACCGGCCGCTCACACCAGCTGCGCGTCCACCTGCTCGCCCGGGGACGTCCCATCCAGGGCGACTCGCTCTATCACCCCGAGGCCGCGCGCCACGAACGGTTGATGCTGCACGCCACCCGGCTCGCCTTCCCCGACCCGCAGCACCCCGATGCCCCCAAGGTGGCCTTCGAGCTCGACGCCCCCTTCTGACGCCACGGTTTCCTGGCAATCAATCGCGGGCGATCAGCCGCTGCCGACCAGCTCGACGGCGTTGCCGTCCGGGTCGCGGAAGAACAGCGCATCCCGACCCGAGCGCGACCGGGTGAAGGGGATGCCCCGGGCCTCGAGCCGGGCGGCGAACGGGGCGGTCCACGTGACGCGCAACGCGAAATGCCGGTCGCGCCCGCCGTGCTCGGGGCGGCCATCGACCGGGTCGGGGGCGGACAGCTCGAGCAGGTGCAGCGCCTGCCCGTCGCCCAGCGACAGCCAGGCGCCGGGGAAGCCGAGCTCGGGGCGGGGAAGCTCCGCCAGCCCGAGCACCTCGACGTAGAACGCGCAGGCCCGGGCCGCGTCGGCGACCAGCAGGCTGACGTGGTCGACCCCGTGCACCTCGGGTGGCGCGTCGATTCGGTTCTCGGCATCCGCCATGGCAGGCTCCCGGTTCGTTGCTCGCGGCGAGTGGATCGGGGACCTATAATGCCCGGTCGCATCCCGCCCCGTCACCACCCAACGCAACGACCTCCGGCATGAATCCCAATCTCGACCGACTCCATCCCTACCCCTTCGAGAAGCTCGCCGAGCTCAAGGCCGGTGCCCAGCCGCCGGCCGAGCTCCCGCACATCCCGCTGTCGATCGGCGAACCACGGCACGCCCCGCCCTCGATCGTGCTCGAGACATTGCGCGAGTCGCTGGGCGAGATCGCCCGTTACCCGGCGACCCGCGGCGAGCCGGCCCTGCGCGAGGCCATGGCCGGGTGGCTGACGCGCCGGTTCGGCCTGCCCGCGGGACGGATCGACCCCGAGGCGAACGTGCTGCCGGTCGCCGGCACCCGCGAGGCGCTGTTCGCCATCGCCCAGGCCGTGGTCGACCGGGACACCGGCAACGAACCGCCGGTGGTCCTGATGCCCAACCCCTTCTACCAGATCTACGAAGGCGCGGCGCTGCTGGCCGGGGCCGAGCCCTATTACTACCCGACCTTGGCCGAGAACGGTTTCCTGCCGGACTTCGACGCGATCCCCGAGTCGATCTGGCAGCGGGCACAATTGCTCTACGTCTGCTCACCGGGCAACCCCAGCGGCGCGGTGATCGATGCCGAGCGCTACCGCAACCTGCTAGGAAAGGCCCGTCGCCACGACGTGGTCATCGCCGCCGATGAGTGCTATTCGGAGATCTATTTCGACGAGGCCGAGCCGCCGACCGGCCTGCTCGAGGTCGCCGGTGAACGCGGCGGAGACGCGCCGTTCGAGAACGTGATCGTCTTCCACAGCCTCTCCAAGCGCTCCAACCTGCCGGGACTACGCTCGGGGCTGGTCGCCGGCGACGCCGCGATCCTCAAGCGCTTTCTGCGCTATCGCACCTACCAGGGCTGCGCCCTGCCGTTGCCCACCCAGCTGGCCTCGATCACCGCCTGGAACGACGAGGCCCACGTGCGTGCCAACCGCGGCTTCTACCGCGAGAAGTTCGATGCCGTGCTCGAGATCCTCGAGCCGGTCGCCGGCATCGACGTGCGCCGCCCGGATGCCGGTTTCTACCTCTGGGCGGGCGTCGAGGGCGACGAGCGCGACTTCGCCCGCCGCCTGTTCGCCGAACAGAACGTCACCGTCCTGCCGGGGCGTTTTCTCTCCCGCGAGACGAATGGCGTGAACCCCGGGGCGGGATTCGTGCGCATGGCGCTGGTCGCCGAGCTGGACGACTGCGTCGAGGCGGCGGAGCGGATTCGGGCGATGCTT
>NZ_JBKHFB010000067.1:0-9875 GCF_046540515.1 Guyparkeria sp. | reverse complement strand
CACCGGGCAGGACGTCACCGGGCGAATGCTCGATCGCCTGGCCAGTCGCCTGGCCGATCACGGCACGCGATGATCGACCCGCGCCGGCGCGCGTTGCTCGGCGGCCTGGCCACCCTGCCGCTGGCCGCCCTCCCGGCCTGCCGATCGTCGCCTGAGCTTACCGAGGTCGGCTTCAGCGTATTCGGCCAGGTATGGACCCTGCGCTTCGCCGACACCCCGGCCGAGCAGGTGAATGCCGCCGTGCGGGCAGCCGAGTCGATCGTCGAGCCACTCTACCGTCGGCTGCATCCCTGGCGTGACAGCGAGCTGACCCGATTGAACCGCCGGCTTGCCGAACGGGGCGAGGCCACCGTCACCCCGGAAATCCGCGCCCTGATCCGATCGGCCCGCCCCCTGTTCGAGGCCAGCGGTGGACGCTTCGACCCCAGCATCGGCGGACTGGTCGCACTGTGGGGCTTCCATCGCGACGCCGACGACACCCCGGTCGCACCACCCGCCGAGGCCAAGCTGGATGACTGGCTGGCCGAGGCCCCGTCGCTCGACGACGTGCGCATCGAGGGCGAACGCGTCAAGGTGAGCAACCGTCGGGTGCAGTTCGACTTCAACGCCCTCGCCGAGGGCTTCGCCGCCGAACGGGTGCTGGCGGAGATCGAGTCACTCGGGGTGCGCGACTGCCTGCTCGACTCCGGTGGCGACCTGTACACCCTGGGCCGCGCCGGCGCACGCGACTGGCAACTGGGCGTTCGCGATCCGCGCGCCGAATCCGGGGACAGGGCGGCACTGGGCGGCGTGGCGGTATCGGGTCGCCACGCGTTGTGCAGCTCGGGCAGCTACGAGCGGCAATTGCGCTATCGCGGCGCGCGCTTCGGCCACATCGTCGATCCACTCACGGCTCGCCCGGCACACAGCAACACCGGCACCACGGTGCTGGGCCGCGAACCGGCCCTCACCGATGGGGCGGCCACCGCCCTGATGCTCCTGTCACCGGCCGAGGCGGGGGCGTTTGCTCGTACCGTGGGGCTCGACGGCATCCTGCTGGTGACCGAGAATGGCACCCCGTGGCGAGATGCCGGGATGCGCTCTGCCATGGGGTCGACGCCCGCCGGGCGCTCAATCGACTGGCACAGGATCTGACAACAGGGATGCCTCGCATGGCAGCGACACGAGAACGGCACCGCCACGACACTCGGCCCGCAACCCGAACCGCGCTGGGCTCCTCGAAGGTGTTCCCCGTCGCGGTCGCGATCGCGGTTCTCGCCCATCTTGGGCTTTTGCTGGTCGAAATCACCCGCACGGAGGTGGAGCGTCAGCCGATGATCGAGATCACGCTGGATGCCCCCGAGGCCGACCGCAGCTTCGACGCCGGCCGGGAAACCGACGAGATCAATCGCGAAGTGCCGGCCGACCCGATGCTCGCCGGCCAGGCGGGGCCGGCGAGCCCCACAGACACCCTGCGCGAGGACGGCCGCGGGCTGCAGCAGCAGGGCGCCTGGGCGGCCAGCGACACGCCACGCAACGTCTCCACCCAGGACCAGATCGACCAGCTCTACGAACAGGTCAACGCCGCGCTGCGCACCGGCTACGCCACCAGCCGCACGCAGGGCGGCCCGGCAGGGCGCTACCTCGCCCGATGGAAACGGCAGGTCGAGGCCTACGGCAACCAGAACTATCCGAATGCCCTGGTGCAACAGAATCTTTCGGGGCAGGTGATACTCGAGGTCACCATCGGCAAGAAGGGCCACATCCTCAATCTCGCCATCCGTCGGTCGTCTGGCAACCCGGTGGTCGACAACGCCGCGCGCAACCTCCTGCAGGCCGCCGCTCCCTACCCCGCCTTCCCCGACGAACTGGCGGCAAAACACGACCGGCTGGTCATCACGCGCACCTGGGTATTCACCAGCGATCGCCAGATGCGCGACGAGTCGGCAAGCCCTTGATTGACAACCAACCGATTGAGAACCGCCAGCCCGTTCCAGCGGGCGTTGCGCTCACCGGGCACCGCCCCTATACTTGCCCGTCGCCCGTTCCTGGCCACGGCCCGGAGAACGAGGCAGGCAGCGGCCCCGGGGAGTTCAGCGCGATCGCACCGCCCCCGGGCGGCCCCGACCGGGGGCGTTTCGCGAGTCGTCATTCGGCGCTTTCACTTTCAATTTCAGCGTCTGCTCGGGCAGAAGTGGTGGATAAACATGGCAGTTGAACTCCCGGAAGGTTACAAGCCCTCGGAAGACGAGGAATACATGAACCCGATGCAGCTGGAGTACTTCCGGCAGAAGCTCCTGACCTGGCGCGACCAGTTGATGACCGAGTCGGACTCGACC
The DNA here is from genome assembly GCF_046540515.1 of Guyparkeria sp. Taxonomy (GTDB): domain Bacteria; phylum Pseudomonadota; class Gammaproteobacteria; order Halothiobacillales; family Halothiobacillaceae; genus Guyparkeria. The sequence goes on along the minus strand of NZ_JBKHFB010000067.1, from coordinate 7,557 downwards.
ATCAACCACCTGCGCGAGGAGAACTGGCAGGAGCCGGACATCAACGACCGGGCCACGCTGGAATCCGACGCCGCCCTCGAGCTGCGCACCCGCGACCGCTACCGCAAGCTGATCAACAAGATCGACAAGGCCCTCAAGCGCATCAACGACGGCGACTACGGCTACTGCGAGGAGACCGGCGACGAGATCGGCCTCAAGCGCCTCGAGGCTCGCCCGATCGCCACGCTGACCATCGAGGCCCAGGAGCGCCACGAGCGTCTCGAGCGTGTCCAGCGCGATGATTGACGTCGCTCGTCGACTGGCGGCCACCGCCCCGATCGCGTCGCTGGCGCTGGTTTCCCTGTCGGCGACCGCCGAGACCCAGGTCCGCCTGCAGACCAACCACGGCCCCATCGTCATCGAACTGTTCGACGAGAAGGCGCCTGCCACGGTCGACAACTTCGTCGCCTACGTCCGCGACGGCTTCTTCGATGGCACCATCTTCCACCGCGTGATTCCCGGCTTCGTCATCCAGGGCGGGGGCTTCACCGAGGACTTCGAACGCAAGTCCACCCGCGCGCCCGTCGAGAACGAGGCGGACAACGGCCTGAAGAACCGTCGCGGCACGCTGTCGATGGCACGCACCAGCGATCCGGACTCGGCCACCTCGCAGTTCTTCATCAACCTCGAGGACAACGCCTCCCTCGACCAGCGGCCCGGCAATGCCGGCTACGCGGTGTTCGGCCGGGTAGTCGAGGGGATGGACACCGTCGATGCCATCGCCGCGATCCCCACCGGCGCCGCCGGCCCGTTCCGCCAGGACGCCCCGCGCGAGACGGTGCGGATCGAGTCGGCCGGCGTCGTCGAGCCGGGCGAATAACCCGGGGTGCGCCGCCCCCCGTCGCCAGTATCGACGCCAGACCCCGTCGACAGGCGCATGAACCCCGAAGCCCCCCAGGTCCGCTTCGTCAGCCGCGACGAGGAACTCGACGCCCTGCTCGAGGCCATGCGCAGCGCCGACTACCTGCCGCTCGACACCGAGTTCGTCCGCGAACGCACCTACTTCCCCCAGCTGGCCCTGCTGCAGATCGCCACCACGGATACCGTCTGGCTGGTCGACCCGGTCGCCGGCCTGGACCTGTCACCCTTCTGGCAGGAACTCGTCGGTAGCGAGACGCCGGTGATCCTGCACGCGGGCGACCAGGACCTGGATTTGATCCTCTCCGCCGCCGGACGCCTGCCGCCGCGGGTCTTCGACACCCAGATCGCCGCCGAGCTGCTCGGCATCGGCGGCCAGATGAGCTACGCCGCGCTCACCGAGGCCCTTCTCGGCACCCGTCTGGACAAGGGCGAGACGCGTAGCGACTGGCTCGCCCGCCCTCTGAGCGAGACACAGATCGATTACGCCGTGCAGGACGTCGCCCAGCTCCACGCCCTCTTTCCCATCCTCGAGCAGCGCCTTCGCGAGACCGGTCGTCTCGAATGGATGGCCGAGGAAACGGCGCGACAGCTCGACCCGACTCGCTTCAACCCGCCCGACGATCAGCGTTGGAAAAAGCTGCGGGGCGTTCAGACGCTCAACCGTGCCGGCCTTGCCGTTCTGCAGGTGCTGGCGGCCTGGCGCGAGCGGCTGGCCCGCGAACAGGACCGCCCCCGCCGCTGGGTATGGGGCGATCAGCCCCTGCTGGACCTGGCCCATGCGATCGCTCGGCGGGCCGCCGACACCCCGCCCGACGCCGCGAACATCGACGCGCAGATCGCGCGGGCACGCTCGCCGCTGGGCCGGGATGCAACGGCCCGCCATACGCTGGCCGAGGCGATTGCCGCCGCCCTGGCGGGTGACCCCGCGGACTGGCCACGATTGCCTCGCCCACCGGCCTTGCCGCCAGCCGAGCGCGAACTGGTAAAATCACGCCAGAGCCAGCTGGCCGCCCTTGCCGCCGAACAGGGCATCTGTCCTGGACGGCTGGCGACCAGCGCCGAATTGAAACAGCACCTGGCCAATCCGGATCGGCCATCACGGCTCACCCAGGGCTGGCGGGCCCCATTGCTCGCCCCCATCCTGCAGGCACAAGACTGAACCGCATACGACCGGAGGACCATCCGCAGATGACCGACAACGAGATCATCGAGCTGATCCAGGCCGAACTGCCCGACGCCCGCGTGCGCCCTGACGGAGAAGGCTGCAATTTCCGCATCGCCGTGACGAGCAACGCCTTCGTCGGCAAGTCGCTGCTGCAGCAGCACCAGATCCTCAACCGCATCCTCAAGCCGGCCCTCGAGTCGGGCGAGCTGCATGCGGTCACCTTCGATACCCGCACCCCGGACAACTGAGCCGCGGTATCGAACACCACCCAGCCCAACAGAACGCGAGGATCCCGCATGGCCATTGATTCCAGCAACCGCGACCAGCTCGAGGCCGCCGCCTTCCGTCGGCTGGTGGCGCACCTGCAGGAACGCACCGACGTGCAGAACATCGACCTGATGAACCTGGCGGGTTTCTGCCGCAACTGTCTGTCGCGCTGGCTGCGCGAGGAGGCGGAGAAACAGGGCATCGAGCTGGCGGACGCCGATGCCCGCGAGCACGTCTACGGCATGCCCTACGAGGAATGGAAGGCGCGCTACCAGAAGTAACGCCCGGCCTCCGGCACCACGAAAAACGCCCGAGCGATCCACGCTCGGGCGTTTGCTCGTTCCGGGCGCGCCCCGGCTACAGCAGGGACGGCCACTCCCCGCTTTCGAGCGACTCGGCCGCTCGCTCGCGGTAGAACTCGACCTGCGCATTCTGGAACGGTTGGGTGTCGTTCGCGGTGATCACCCGATACCAGCCGGTATAGATGGCGAGCAGATCGTCGACACCGAAGCCCGACACCTCGCGCGGATCGGCACTTTCCTGCTCGAGCTCGCCCAGCTGTTCCTCGAGGATCTCGTGCAGGCGCACGATCACCGCCGCGATCGGATCGTCTCGATGGCGCGATTCGGTGCCACCGAGCATGCGGGCGGCCTTATCCACCGCCCCGGGGTGGGCCTCGAGCTTCTCGGCAACCGAGTCGAGCATCGGGGCGGCCTTCTCCAGCGCGCGCGAGGCCGGTACCGGAAAGCCGCGGCCCTGCGTGGACTCCACCTGCATCTTGCCGATCTCCATTGCCGTGACCATGCGCGGCAGGCCGGTTTCCTCGGCCCGGCGAATGGCGACGTCGAAACGGTCCGGCGTCATGCCCATGCCGCTGCCGAGATACTTGAGATAGGCGATACTGAGATTCTCGCGCTCGAGGTAGACCTGGCTGCCTCGGCGATAGGTCATCACCTCGTCGAGCGGCAGGCGCTGCTCGACCTCCAGGTCATCCGGGTCATCCGAGACGATGCGCGCCCCCGACAGGGGCGTCCCGCCGGAGGGGTGGCAGGTGCCGCTGAGGGTCTTTCCCTTGCCGGTCTCGACCTTGTTGATCCGCAGGGTCACGGTGCCGTCGTCGTGCAACTGCTCGACGAAACCCACGGCGTAACCGTCGAGCTCGGGGTTGGGCTCGAACATGGGCACGAACACCTTCTCGCCGACGTCGAGTTTCGCCGCGTTGACCAGGCCGCCGACGACCAGCAGCATCGTGCCGAGGACGATTGCGGCGAGGCGGGGGACGGCCCGCTCACCGGCCTTGCCCATGCGCGCCGCTGCCATCGTTCGCCCCGTTGAAAGGGAGGTCCACATCATCATTACCTCGAACTACCTGTGTATGACGTATTCACGACCACGCGGCCCCACCGAAGGACCCGGCATACCGGGCGGAGTTCCCCGGGCAGGCCGGGCAACCGCGGTCGAACCGGCCGGGAGGGGTCGCCGGTGAGGCCCCGGGTTCTCGAGAGGGTGACCGACGAGCACGGCCCGATCGACGTGATCGAGCAGGGCGGCGAAGTGGCACTGCACTTCGGCAACCACACCTCACAGTCGGCCTGGCGCCCGGCAGAGCCGGAGAAACTCTGCTTCGCGTACTACCGGGCCATGACGCTGCCCCTGGCGCTGCACCCCGGGGCGACCCGCATCGGAATCCTCGGGCTCGGTGGCGGCGTCCTGGCGAAGTTTCTTCTGGAACATACCGAGTCTAGCATCCACGCCGTGGATCTGCGCCCGGCGCTTGCCCCCCTGGCCGCACGGCATTTCGGACTCGCACTCGACCACCCCCGCCTCACGCTGCGGTTCGGCGACGTCACCGCAGCGAACTGGGAGCCCCCGGCGCCGCTCGACGTGTTCCTGCTCGACCTGTTCGACCAGGACGGCATGGTCCGCCTGCCCGACCGAACGGTGGAACGCCTCGCGGCCGCGATCGCCCCCGGCGGCATGATCTGCCTCAACCTGTGGCGCAACCACATGCCGATGGTGGTCGAGGCCCACCGCCAGCTCTCGGCCCACTTCCACCCGGACGCGCTGGTCGCGCATGTCCCGGACAGGCTCAATACGGTGATGACCTACCGCCGCGAGCCGTGGCAGCCGGCGGATCTCGAGGCGGGGCTCAAACGCCTGACCGCCGCCCCCGCGCCGCTGCGACGGGCCCAGGGACAGGCCTGGCAATGGCTGCAACCGCTGCGGGGACAGCGTCGGTAGGGAGAGCGCTCGCGCCGCGGGTTTCCCGGGCGCAGACGAAGAAAGGCCCGCCATCATGGCGGGCCTTTCGGATGTGGCGCAGCGGACGGGACTCGAACCCGCGACCCCCGGCGTGACAGGCCGGTATTCTAACCAACTGAACTACCGCTGCTTGTAGAGATGATGGTGGGTGGTGAGAGGCTCGAACTCCCGACCTAAGCCTTGTAAGGGCTCCGCTCTACCAACTGAGCTAACCACCCGATGGAGCGGGAAACCGGATTCGAACCGGCGACCCCAACCTTGGCAAGGTTGTGCTCTACCAGCTGAGCTATTCCCGCGCATCTCTCGCGACCAATCAATCGACCGCGTTTGCTAGAGCGCGCATTATACAAACCCGGATTCGTGACGCAACCCCTTGGGGACGCCAATGACGAAAAAATTTCGGTCCGCCGTCGGTCGATCGGTTCATCTCCTTGATCACAGGCCGGAAATCCCCCCCAGGGCAGGCATAGGCCGGCAACCCGGCCCGATCAGCCCGGCAGCCGCTCGCCACTCGTGGCCGGCGCACCGCCAGCTTCGCGCGCCGCCGGCCGGTCGGCGTCGGGGGACGGCTCGTACAGGCCGATCAGTGTCCAGCCCGGCCCCGGACGCTGGCTGAGCTCGTTGTTCATGGGGCGTAGGTTGCCACTGGGCGTGATCCCGAACAGCAGCTCGCCTCGCCCCTCGTAATGCACGAGGTACTCGCTGTAGCCGAAGTTCTCGGTCAGGCGGGTGCTGAACAGTTCCGCGCCGGCCTCGAACAGCCGGAACAGGTGCCCGAGCGACACACTCTCACCGAACAGGCCACGGGCATTGAACTGGCTGGTGATGCGCTGATTCTCCGAGCCAGCCACCTCCTGCGGGGTCTGCAGCACGAACACGTTCGACTGGCCGAACTCGTGCCGATAGCGGACCGCGGCGAGGTTGTTGATCTCCGACTGCGCCGACATGGCGAACATCTGCCCGATGCCGACCAGATCGAGCTTGCGGTCGGCCGCCTCGGAGACGGGGTTCCCGTAGTAGGTCTCCAGCCCGTCCATGCGGGCCTGACGAATCTCGCTGTAGTTTCCGTCGGCGATCACGACCCGAAAGCCGTGTTTTCGCAGCACCTTGGCGATTTCACGAGTCACACGATTGGCCCCGACGATCAGCACGCCGTGGTCCTCCGGCAAGGCGATATCGAGTGCCCTGGCCAGGGGGCGGGCGGTCAGGGAGGCCAGCACCACCGTGCCGACGATAATGATGAAGGTCAGCGGCACGATCACCTCGGCCCCCTCCACCCCCTCGTCAACCAGCTTGAGCGCGAACAGGCCCGAGACGGCCGCGGCGACGATGCCGCGCGGCCCGATCCAGGCGATCATGGTCTTCTCGCGCCAGTTCAGCCCGCTGCCGATCGCCGACAACCAGACCTTCAACGGCTGGGCCACGAGCACGATCGCCGCCAGCACCAGCAGCGCGCCGAATCCCACCTGGCTCAGGGTGGCCGGATCGATGCGCGCGGCCAGCAGGATGAACAGCCCGGAGATGAACAGGATGCTCAGGGTCTCCTTGAAGTGCAGGATGTCGTCCAGTGGCACACCGCGCATGTTCGCCAACCAGATACCCATGACGGTCACCGCGAGCAGCCCGGACTCCTCGGCCAGCACGTTCGAACTGGTGAACACCGCCAGCACCGCCGCCAGCACGGTCACGTTGATCAGGTAATCGGGCAGCGCGTGGCGCAACAGCAGCTGCCCCAGCAGCCAGCCGCCGGCGACACCCAGCACCGTTCCGAGCCCCACCAGCTCGAGGAACGGCAGCACCACCCCACCAAGACCCGCCGCGCCGGTCTGCGACTGGGTGACGATGAACTCGTAGACCAGCACGGCCATCAGCGCCCCGATCGGGTCGATGATGATCGCCTCCCAGCGCAGGATCTTGCTGACCCGTGGACTGGGGCGAACGATGCGCAGCAGGGGCGCGATCACCGTCGGCCCGGTGACGACCACCAGTGCCCCGAACAGGAAGGCGATCGGCCAGTCCAGCCCGACGAACCAGTGCGCCGCGGTCGCCGCCACCCCCCAGGAAATCACTGCACCGAGCGAGACCATGCGGGTGATGGTCGACGAAACCCCCTGGATATCGCGAAAGCGCAGAGTCAGGCTGCCCTCGAACAGGATCACGCCGACCGCAAGCGAGACGATAGGAAACAACAGATCCCCGAACAGGTCGTCCGGGTTGAGCAGCCCGAAGACCGGACCGAGCGCGATGCCGATCAGGAGCAGGAACAGGATCGGCGGCACCTTGACCCGCCAGGCGAGCCACTGGGCGGCGATGCCCAGCACCACGATGGCGGTCAGGGAAAGGAGAATCGTGTCGTGCATCAAGAGGCTCGCTAGGGACCAGCGGGCATGATAGACGCTATCCACCCCCTCGACGAATCACGGGCCGGGTCACGAGTGGCTGGAACAGTCAGCCTGAGACAACACGTCATCGGCCCATGCCGGGATCCAACGTCGTCACACCACCCGGTACCGACAGGAAACCCGGGACCGGCCCGGGTTGATGGCGATGCCTTCGATCAAAGCCGTCCCGACCGGGACGCTTGCCTACGGGTGAATGTAGGCCCACCCCTCTGCCTGACGATCCGCGAGGTGCGCGACACCCGACGCCACCACATCCGACTCATCGGTGTAGTAAAGGTCGTCCTTCACATCCAGACCCTTGCCGCGCAGGGTATTGGCACAGACCTTGATCTCGACACCCTGGGCCTTGACGTTGTCGATGGCGGCCTGGAGCTGCTCGTCCTTTCGCGCCTCGGTCAGCATGTTGATGCCACCGCCGTGGACGGCGATCTCGATCCGGGTCTCCTCACCGGACGGCGAGTTGACGTGATTGGTCACGTTGCGCAGGCCTGCCTTGATCTCTTTCATGTCCGCCTTGTTGAAATGGTAGACGACCTGCTTGGTCTTCTCGGTCTCGGCCAG
>NZ_JBKHFB010000066.1:0-10424 GCF_046540515.1 Guyparkeria sp. | reverse complement strand
GCGGTGAAGGTGACGGTCAGGCCGACGAAGTTGCCCTTGCCGCTGGCCCGCTGCTTCCACGCCGAGTCCGGCAGGCCGGGCACGACGCTGTCGACGGCCTGCTTGATCTCTGCGATGAAGGCGTCGGTGGCCGGCCCCATGATCTTGACCGGGAATTCGCTGGGGAAGTCGATCAGGGTCTCGCGCTCGAGGGCCGCCTCGTCCTCGGCGGCGGTCGGCCTGGCATTGGGGTCGCAGGCGGTCAGCCGCCCGTCAAGCGGGCCGTCGCCGTTCCCGTTGCGGGAGGAATCGTCGGTCATCGGGAGCTCCGTTGCGGGTGTTTGAGTGCCTGGAAGTGGTGATCGAGTTGCCGGGTGACCGGGCCGGCGCGACCGGCCTCCGCGCCCGAGCCGACCGGCCGACCGTCGAGCTCGACCACCGGCCAGAGGTCCTTGGTCGAACTGGTGAGAAACACCTCGTCGGCCTCGCGCAGGGCGTTGACGGTGATGAACGACTCGTCGACCTCGATCAACTGCTTCTCGCGCACCAGGTCGAGCAGCAGACCGCGGGTGATGCCGGCGAGGATGCGCGGGCCGGTCGGCGCGGTCACCAGCCGCCCGCCGATGACGGCGAACAGGTTGGTCGCCGCCCCTTCCATCACCAGCCCGTCGCGCACCAGCACCGCTTCGTCGCAGCTCCGATCGAGGGCTTGCTGGCGCGCCATGGTGTTGGGCAGCAGGTTGATGCTCTTGATGTCGCAGCGCGCCCAGCGCAAGTCGGGCAGGGTGATCACCCGTGCCCCACCGGCAGTCGAGCCGATGGGCGAGACCGTGGCCATCACGCCCGGCGGCACCTCGACACCCGGCCAGGCGTGATCTCGGCGCGCCGGCGCACCGCGGGTGACCTGCAGATAGATGGCGGCATCGGGCGCATCGATCCCGGCCAGCAGCCGGTCGAAGACCGCCTGCCATTCGTCGCGACTCAATGGCTCGGCAATGCCGATCGCCTCGAGGCTGCGCGACAGGCGCGCCATGTGCTCGTCGAGGCCGAACAGCCGACCGGCGAAGGCGGGGATCACCTCGTAGACGCCGTCGCCGAACAGGTAACCGCGGTCGAACACCGAGACCCGTGCCGAGTCGGTGTCGCACCACTCGCCGTTGAGGTAGACCGGTCGCGGCTGAGCGGACATTACTCGTCCCACCAGAGCCAGAAACTGTCGGTGGCCTGCTTGACGAGCCCGCCCTCGGGGTTGTCCGCCAGCGCGACCACCGGCCGCTCGGCGATATCCTCCTCACCCAGACGGACCACCAGCGAGCCGACGGTGTCGCCCTCGGTCAGGGGCGCGATCAGCGCGTCATCGAGCCGCAGGCTGATCGACAGGTCGTCCCGCTGCTTCTTCGGCACCAGCACCGAGAGGTCCTGGCGCAACCCCACCGGGGTCTCGTCCATCTCGCCCTTGTAGACGCGCGGGCTGGCGAGCGTCTCCCCGCCTTCGCGCACGTCGACGATCTCGAAGTGCCTGAAGCCGTAGTTGAGCAGGGCCTCGGCCTGGTTGTTGCGCGCCTCGTCGCTGTCGGTGCCCAGCACCACGGCGATCAGGCGCATGCCGTCACGCGCACCGGAGGTGGCCAGGCAATACCCCGCCTCCTCGGTGTGCCCGGTCTTGCCACCGTCGACCCATTCGTTGCGGAACAGCAGCTTCTCGCGGTTGTACTGCTTGATGCCGCCGTAGGTATAGGACTTCTGACGGAAGTACTTGTAGAGGTCCGGGAACTCGTGGATCAGGCGCGAGAGCAGGGTCGCGATGTCGCGCGCGGACATCAGGTGCCCCTCGGCCGGCCAGCCGGTGGGGTTATCGAAATGCGTCTCCTTCAGCCCCATGCGCTCGGCGGTCGCGTTCATCTGCGCGACGAAGGATTCCTCGTTGCCGCCGATGTACTCGGCCAGCGCGGTGGCGGCATCGTTGCCCGACTGCACGATCATGCCCTGCAGCAGCTCCTCGATCGAGACCTGCTTGCCCACCTCGATGAACATGCGCGAGCCACCCATGCGCCAGGCCTTTTCGCTGACGGTGACCTGGTCGTCCATCGCGATATCGCCGCTCTTGATCGCCTCGAAGGCAAGGTAGGCGGTCATCAGCTTGGTGATGCTCGCCGGCGGGACGGGCCGGTCGGCATCGCGATCGACGATCACCTGTCCGGTGGCGTTGTCGAGCAGCACGTAGGAACGGGCCGACAGGTCCGGTGCGCCCGGCGTGGGTAACGCGGCATGGGTGCTCGTCGCCACCAGGGCAAGCAGGGTCGTCGCCAGCAGGCCGGCGAGCCAGCCGCCTCGCCATGTCGTGGACAAGGCCTTGATCATTTGTTCACCACCATCGTTGTTTCGTGAAATCCGAGTTCGCGCAGGCGCTCGCTCACAGCATCGAGATCGTCGGCCGAGGCGAGCGGTCCGACCCGTACCCGCGTGAGGCCACCGCTCCGCTGGCTCACCGTGGACAGCCCGGCATCCCGCAGGCGCGCATCGATCGCCTCGGCGCTGTCCGCATCTCGGAACGCGCCCACCTGAACGAAGACATTCTCGCCCCAGCGGGCATTGGGCATCGACCGGCCGGAACGGTTCCGCGACGAGGACGAATGCCGGGTGGCAGTACGCGTGTCGTCGGGTCCGACCACTTCGATTTCGACCGGCACGGTGCCCTTGCCGGTCATGTCGATCTTGTGCGCCGCGGCATAGGACAGATCGATGATCCGGCCGTCGACGAACGGGCCACGATCGTTGACCCGCACGACCACGCTCTTGCCGTTGTCGAGGTTGGTCACCCGGACATAGCTCGGCAGGCGCAGCGACTTGTGCGCCGCGGTCATCTTGTACATGTCGTACGGCTCGCCCGACGAGGTCGGCCGCCCGTGGAATTTCTTCCCGTACCAGGACGCCAGCCCTCGCTCGCGGAAACCCGTGTTGCTCGCCAGCACCGTGTAGCGCTTGCCCAGCACCGAGTAGCTGTCGGGGTTGCCGCGGGTCGCGTGGGGTTCGTCGCGGGGAACCGCGTCACGAGTGGCCGCCCGGTCGGGCGATGGCCCGCTGGCGCAACCGGCAAGCAACAGGACGCCGGCGAGAACCACGGCCGTCGCACCCGGGAAACGGCACCTCGTCACGGTCATGGCGTCAGCCGGCATTCGCCCCGTCGCCCGGCACCGATGCAGCCGCACCAGCGCCGTTTTCGGCGGCCTCGACAGGCTTTTCAACGGCATCCTCGATCGCCTCGGCCAGCTGCCAGACGGCGGTCGCGTAGAGGACGCTGTGATTGTACCGGGTGATGACATAGAAGTTGTTCAGTCCCACGTGGTAGGCGACGTCGTCGCCGTCGGTGAGCGTGAACAGCATCACCTCGAAGTCATCGGGCACCGGGGCGTCGTCGGGCACCGTGACGCCCCGGTCGCGCAGCTCGGCCAGGCTGGTCTTGGGCGCGAGATCGCGCTTTTCATTGAGCAGGTCGTCGACATCGGCGCCGTTGACATCCACCTCGAACATCACCGGCTCGCCCTGCCCCCAGCCGTGCTCGACGAAATAGTTGGCCACGCTGGCGAAGACGTCGTGGTGGCTGCCCCAGAGATCGCGGCGACCGTCGCCGTCGCCGTCCACCGCGTAATGCCGGTAGCTCGACGGGATGAACTGCGGCAACCCCATCGCTCCGGCGTAGCTGCCCTCGGCCTCGTCCATCGAGATGCCTTCCTCGCCCGCCAGACGAATGAAGTCGACCAGCTGGCCGCGGAAGAATTCCCCGCGGCGCGGATAATCGAAGCCCAGCGTCGCCAGCGCGTCGATGACGCGATATCCGCCGGTGATCCGACCGTAAAAGGTCTCCACGCCGATGATGGCGGTGATCACGTAGGGCGAGACACCGTAGGTGGCGGCCACCTCCTCGAGCAGATCCCGGTGTTCGTCGACGAACGCCGCGCCACGCTCGATACGCTTGTCGGTGAGAAAGATGGGGCGGTACTCGCCCCAGGTCTTGGATTCGGCCGGGCGGGTGATCGCGTCGATGATCTTCTGCTGGTACTCGGCATCGTCGAGCCAGGCCTCGATCTGTGTGCGATCGACCCCGGTCTCGCCGACGGCCTGGTCGACGAAGGCCTGCACCTCGTCACGCTCGAGGTAATCCCCGCCCTGCGCAACACCGGAAACGAGGAAGGCGGCCAGGATCGCCCCGCCCAGAGGGCCTGAAAAAGCGTGTTTCATTAACGATCGTGCCCCAGGAAACTGCGTTGCGTGCGGATGCTCATCAGCATACCCAAACCCACCATGATGGTCACCAGCGCGGTGCCGCCGTAGCTCATCAGCGGCAGCGGCGCGCCGACCACCGGCAGGAGGCCCAGCACCATGCCGGCATTGACCAGCACGTAGACCATGAAGGTCATCGAGATCGAGGCCGCCAGCAGCCGCCCCTCGACCGACTCGGCGTGTTCGGCGATCCAAAGCCCGCGCCAGATGACGGCAAGATACAGGAGGAACAGTACCAACAGCCCCATCAACCCGAACTCCTCGGCGTAGACCGCCAGGATGAAATCCGTGGTGCCCTCGGGCAGGAAGTCCAGATGCGACTGGGTGCCCTGCAGCCAGCCCTTGCCCCACACGCCACCCGAGCCGATCGCGATCATCGACTGGATGGTGTGGTAGCCGGCACCGAGCGGATCGCCGGTCGGGTCGAGCAGGGTCAGCACGCGCTCCTTCTGGTAGCCGTGCATGACGAAGAACCACATCACCGGCATGGCGGCGGCCGCCAGGGCCAGAAAGCCGCCGATGTACCACCACGACAGACCGGCGAAGAACAGCACGAACAGCCCCGAGGCCATGATCAGCAGGGACGAGCCCAGGTCCGGCTGGATGGCGATCAGCACGGTGGGAATGCCCACGGCGAGCACCGCGACCAGCACGTCGAGCGCGCGCGGGGGCAGGGGCCGGCGCGCGAGGAACCAGGCGATCATCATCGGCATGGCCACCTTCATCAACTCGGCCGGCTGGAATCGGATCACACCGAGATCGAGCCAGCGTTTGGCACCGCCGCCCATGTCACCCACCAGCCAGACCGCGACCAGCATCAGAATCACCGCGGCATAGAGCCACGGCGCGACGGCAAAGAACCAGCGTTGCGGGATCTGGGCGATCAGCAACATCAGGCCGAACCCCAACCCGAGGCGCACGATGCTGCGCTCGACCCAGGCGTCACTCTGCTCGGCCGCCGAATAGCCCGCCACCACGCCGATCATGGCGATCAGGGCAACGAAGAACAGCAAGACGGGGTCAAGCTTGAACACCGAGCGCAGCGTGGAAGCCAACCGGTCTCCCCAGCGCGTCGATTGCAGACGGTCAACGGCCATGCATCAGTCCCCGTACTCCGTGAATTCGGGCTGAACCTCGGCGTCCGGCTCGACGTCGAACCAGAAGTCCATCACCTGCCGGGCGATCGGTGCGGCGGTCCCGGAACCGCTGCCACCGTGCTCGACGAGCACGGCCACCGACAGCTCCGGGTCATCGTAGGGCGCGAACCCGACGAACAGCGCATGGTCGTGCAGGCGGCGCTCGAGCTCCTCGGCATCGTATTCATCGTCCTGGGCCACGGAAAACACCTGCGCGGTACCCGTCTTGCCGGCGATCGGGTATGGCGCCTCGATCTTGTGCGCGGTGCCGCGCTCATGGCCGACCACCGAGCGCATCGCCTCGCGGGCGCGCTCCCAGTAGGCGTCCTTCGAGAGGGTCATGCGCGGGCGCGGTTCACGCTCGCCGGCAACCAGCCAGGGCTGGTGACGTACGCCGGAGAGCGCCAGCGTCGAGGTCATGTCGGCCAGCTGCAGGATGGTCGAGAGCATGTACCCCTGGCCGATGCCGGCGATCACCGTCTCGCCCGGGAACCACACCTGCTGCTTGACCCGCTGCTTCCAGTCGCGCGAAGGCATCAGCCCGGCCCGTTCGCCGGGAAGATCGATGCCGGTCTCCTGGCCGATGCCGAAGCGGGTGAAGAACTCGTGCATCCGGTCGATGCCCATGCGGTAGGCCAGATCGTAGTAGTACACGTCGACCGAGCGGTACACGGACTCCTCGAAGTCCACCCAGCCATGGCCCCACTTGCGCCAGTCGCGGTAACGGTGATCGTTGCCCGGGATCTGGTAGTACGGCCCGGCGAAGAAGCGCTTGTCCGGATCGAGCAGCCCGTACTCCATGCCCGCCAACCCCATGACCGGCTTGATGGTCGACCCCGGCGGGTAGGTGGCGGTGGTCGCGCGGTTGTAGAGCGGACGGTCCGGGTCCTCGAGCAGCTCGCGGTAGGTCCGGTGGCTGATGCCGTCGACGAACTGGTTGGGATCGAACGACGGCCGGGAGGCCATGGCGCGGATCGCCCCGTCGCGCGGGTCCTGGGCCACCACCGCGCCGGCGTATTCGCCCAGGGCGGCGGCCGCCACGCCCTGCAGGCCGACGTCGATGGTCAGGGCGACGTCCTCCCCCGGCACCGGGCGCTGCGTCTCGAGGACCTTGACCTCCCGCCCGAGCGCATCGACCTCGACGACCCGGTAGCCCGGCTGGCCGTGCAGGCGATCCTCGTACTGGCGCTCGATGCCGGTCTTGCCGACGTACTGAGTGCCCTGGTAGGCATCCGGGTCCAGCCGCTTGACGTCCTCGGCGTTGATGCGCCCGACATAGCCCACCACGTGGGCCAGCAACTCGCGGTAGGGGTAGACCCGCTTGAGACTGGAGACGATCTCGGTGCCGGGCAGCCACGGCTTGAGACGGGCCAGCCGCGCCCGCTCGACCTCGTCGAGATCGGCCTTGACCAGCACGGGGTCGAATCGACGACCGACCCGGATGCGCTCCTCGAGCGCCTCGACGGCGCGCGCGCCCAGCCCCAGCACATCGGCCAGCATGGCCAGCTCGGTGCCCACGTCGCGACTGTGCTCGGGGGTGATCTGCACCTGGTAGGTGGCGACGTTGTCGGCCACCACTTCACCCTGGGCGTCGAAGATCCGCCCGCGTTCGGGCGGCACGACCACCACGCGGGTGCGATTCTTCTCCGCCTTGGCGAGATAGTGGTCGTGCTGGGCGATCTGCAGCCAGGCCGCGCGCCCCAGCAAGGTGAGGACGACGACGAGCGAGATCAGGGCCGCGAACAGGATGCGCAGGCGGAACACCCGCCTGGCCCGGCCATGGTCATGAAGACGATCTAGCATCGATTCGCTCGCGGCCCACCCTCGGGCACGTACCGACAGGGAAAACGACAGCGGCCGACGGGGATCAGCCCCCGCCGGCCGCGCCGGGTGGCGGTGTCGGACACGACCTGCGGCCCGACGCCCACCGGATCAGCCCCGCTCGTGGCGGGCGATCGAGTCCTCGATCTCCTTGCAGGCGGCCGCCTTGTCGGCAAAGCCCTTGCACTCGACCCACTTGCCCGGCTCGAGCGCCTTGTACTGCTCGAAGAAGTGCTGGATCTGCTCGAGCAGGAAGCCCGGCAGGTCGTCGACCTTCTGCACGTCGTGGTAATGCGGGGTGAGCTTGTCATGCGGCACGGCGATGATCTTGGCGTCGATGCCCGACTCGTCGGTCATCTCCAGCATGCCCAGCGGACGGGCGCGGATCACGGAGCCCGGCTGCAACGGCAGCGGCGCGACCAGCATCACGTCGACCGGGTCGCCGTCGTCCGAGAGCGTCTGCGGAATGAAGCCGTAGTTGGTCGGGTAGTACATGGAGGTGGCCATGAAGCGGTCGACCAGCAGCGCGCCGGAATCCTTGTCCAGCTCGTACTTGACCGGCACGCCCTGCACCGGGATTTCGATGACGACATTGATGTCTTCCGGCGGGTTCTTGCCGGCGGGAATCTTCGACAGGTCCATGGGATCGGCCTCGAATGGATTGCGGTTGAACTGAAGGAAAAGCGATCTCGCCGCAAGCCGCGGCGTTTTGGTTATGATACCGTTTTTCGCCGGCCAACCGGAGTCCCGGTCTCGAATCCGGTCGGCGAAATTCACGGCTACCAAGATCTGGAAAACCATGCGAATCGTACTTTTGGGCGCCCCCGGGTCGGGCAAGGGCACGCAGGCGGCACGCCTGGTGGAACATTACAAGGTCCCGCAGATCTCCACCGGCGACCTGCTGCGCGCCGCCGTGGCAGAGGGCACCGAGCTCGGCCTCAAGGCCAAGGCGGCGATGGACGAGGGCCAGCTGGTCAGCGACGACATCGTGCTGGGCATGATCCGCGAACGACTGACCCAGCCGGACACCCAGCGCGGCTTCATCCTCGACGGCTTCCCGCGCAACATCGCCCAGGCCGAGGCACTCGACGAAATGCTCGAGAATCTCGAGCGGCCGCTGGAACTCGGCATCCTCATCGACGTTCCGCTCGACAAGCTGATGAAGCGCCTGACCGGCCGGATGACCTGCAAGGAATGCGGCGCGGTCTTCAACCGCTACACCAACCCGCCGGATTCCGACCACCAGTGCGACCACTGCGAGCACGAACTGGTTCAGCGCAACGACGACAACGAGGACACGGTGCGTCGCCGCCTCGAGGTCTTCCAGGAACAGACCGCGCCGCTGGTCGAATACTACGAGCGCGACGGGCGGCTGGCCCGTGTCGACGGCGAACGGGAAATCGAGCAGATCGCGGCGGACTTCCGCGAGATCCTCGACCCGATCGCCCCGTCGTCCGAGAGCTGAGCCCCGCGCATGGAGTCAGGGACGACGCGCACGCCGTTGGCGATTGCCATCGCCGCCGCCCTCGGGGCCGGCGGACTGGCCGGGAGCCAATCGCTGCATTCGGCCGAGACGGCACGTTCGGGTGAATTCGCCCTCTGCCCGGCCTTCGGCCCGGAACGCCCCGCCTACCGGCCGCTGGCCGAGGGCGAGCCGGGCAAGGCCTCGGCGGACCGGGCCGAGTACGGCAGTGACGGCACCGTCACCCTGATCGGGGATGCCATCGTCGACGAGCCGGGACGGCGCGTGCGCGGAGAACGACTCGTCTACCGCCAGGAACCCGAGGCCAGCGTCTCCGCCGAGGGCGATCTCTGGCTGCAGACCGGCGACATGGCCGTGCAGGCCGAGCGCGGCGAGCTCAACCTCGACAGCGACGCCGGGCGGCTCGAACGCGCCAACTACTGGCTGGAAAGCCAGCATCTGTCCGGCACGGCCGAAACCATCGTCCAGGACGGCCGGCAGCACTACCGCCTCGGGCTGGGCACCTTCTCGACCTGCCCGGCCGAGAAGCGCGACTGGGAATTCCGGGCACGCGAGGTCGAACTGAACCGCGAAACAGGCCGGGGCACGGCCTGGCACACCACCCTGAGAGCCGGTGGCGTGCCGGTGTTCTACTCGCCGTATCTCAACTTTCCGATCGACGATCGCCGCCAGTCGGGCTTTCTCTACCCGACCCTCGGCAACAGCACCGAGGGCGGGTTCGAGTACGCCCAGCCGTACTACTGGAACATCGCCCCCAATCTCGACGCCACGCTCACCCCTACCCTGCTGACCAAGCGAGGCCTGGGTCTGGGCGGCCAGGTGCGCTGGCTTCACCGCTTCGGCGAACAGGACCTGGGTCGTGACCAGCTCGATTTCTTCTACCTGCCGGACGATCGCGTCGACGGCGGCTCGCGCTGGTCGCTGGGCCTGGACAGCCGCGGGCGGGTCAACCCGGATCTCGACTACCGGGTCGACATCAATCGCGTCTCGGACGACCGCCTCTTCCAGGACTTCTCCACCAGCCTGGAACAGTCGACCTCGAGCCACCTGCGCAGCGACGTGCAATTAAACGCCCGCCCCGGTGGTGGCTGGAATCTCGGCCTGCAGGCGCAGCGCTACCAGACGATCGACCCGGACCTGCGCGAATACCAGCACCCGTACCGGATCATGCCGCGACTGACCGCCAGCAACCGTTTCGGCCTGGGGCAGTGGGGCGAGCACGTCGCGCCCAACCTGAGCGTACGCGCTGACGTCACCCGGTTCGCCCACCCGTCGAGCGAACGCATCGCCGGCGACCGGGCGCATGCCGCCATCGGCATCAGCCAGACCTTCTCGGACACCTGGTACCGGCTGCGCCCCGAGGTGACACTCGATACCACCAGCTATCAGCTAGACGATGCCGACCCCGGCACGCGTGATGCCAATCGCCGGTTCGACACCAGCGCGACACGGACCGTACCCATCTCGAGCCTGGACGGCAGCCTGTTCTTCGAGCGCTCCTACGGCCAGACCGGTCGCTACCGCGCCCTGCTCGAGCCGCGGCTCTACTACCTGTACGTGCCGCACCGCGACCAGAGCGACATCCCGGTGTTCGACACGGGGCAAACGACACTCAGCTACAGCCAGCTGTTCCGCCCCAACCGCTACTCGGGCGGCGACCGGGTGGCCGACGAGAACGCCCTGAGCTACGGCCTGTCCTGGTCGCTGATCGACACGCAACAGGG
>NZ_JBKHFB010000065.1:0-10579 GCF_046540515.1 Guyparkeria sp. | reverse complement strand
GCGATGCGCGCGGCCTGCTGCATGTTGTGGGTGACCACGACAATCGTGAACTCGGACTTGAGCTCGTGCATCAGCTCCTCGATCGTGGCCGTCGAGATCGGGTCGAGCGCCGAGGTCGGCTCGTCCATCAGGATCACGCTCGGCTGCACGGCAATGGCCCGGGCGATGCACAGGCGCTGCTGCTGACCACCGGAGAGCGAGGTGCCCGGCTGGTCGAGCTGGTCCTTGACCTCGTCCCACAGACCGGCGGCGCGCAGCGACTGCTCGACCAGCTCGTCCTGCTCCTTGCCCTTGGCAACGATATCGTGCATGCGCGGCGCGTAGGCGACGTTCTCGTAGATGCTCTTCGGGAACGGGTTCGGCTTCTGGAACACCATGCCGACCTTCTTGCGCAGGGCGACCTCGTCTACCTGCCTGGAGAGCACATTCTTGCCTTCCATCACCACCTCACCCTCGGTACGCACCGAGGGGATGAGGTCGTTCATGCGGTTCAGGCAGCGCAGGAAGGTGGACTTGCCGCAGCCCGACGGCCCGATCAATGCGGTGATGTTGTGCTGGTAGATATCCAGGTCGATGCCCTTGAGGGCCTGCTTGTCCCCGTACCAGAGCTTGAGTTCGCGAACGGTCAGCTCGATCTCGTGGGTGGTCTCCTGGTTGAAGGTGACCGGGGCGCCGGGGGATGCGAGTTTTGTTGTCATGCTCGCCGTACCTGTCGTTGATGGGCGTTCATTGAGTGGATCCGGGGGAACACGTCGGGTGTTACCACCTGTGCTCGAATTTCTTGCGCAGATACACTGCGGCGGCATTGAGCGTTATCAGCACCGACAGCAACACCAGGATGCCTGCGGCAGTGCGCTCGACGTAGGCGGCTTCCGGCTCACCGGCCCAGGTGAATATCTGCGCTGGCAGTACCGTTGCCGCTTGGGTGAAGCTGGTCGGAGCGTCCGGGATATAGGCGATCATGCCGATGATGATCAACGGCGCGGTCTCGCCCAGCGCCTGGGCCAGGCCGATGATCGAGCCGGTGAAGATGCCGGGCATCGACAGCGGCAGCACGTGATCGCGCACGGTCTGCCAGCGGGTCGCGCCGACACCGAAGGCGGCCTGGCGGATCGAATCGGGCACCGCGCGCAGCGCGGCCCGCGAGGAGATGATGATGATCGGCAGGGTCATCAGCCCCAGCGTCAGGCCCCCGGCCAGCGCCGAGGATCGCGGCGCGCCGAAGAAATTGATGAAGATCGCCAGGCCCAGCAGGCCAAACAGGATCGAGGGGATGGCCGCGAGGTTGTTGATGTTCGTCTCGATGATGCGGGTCAGGCGGTTGTCCGGGGCGAACTCCTCGAGATAGATCGCCGTCATCACCCCCACCGGGAAGGCGAACGCCAGCGTGACGATCAGCACCAGCACCGAGCCTACGGCCGCCGAGGCCAGACCCGCCATCTCGGGCAGCTTGGAATCACCCCGGGTGAAAAATACCGTGTTGAAGCGCAGCTCGGCACGACCTTGCTCGACCAGCCGGTCGACCACCTCGATCTCCGAGTCGCTCAGGCGCGACTTGCGCCCCTTGAGGTACTGGTCGACGGCGTCGTCGGCCAGCACCCACTCCGTCGGACTGGTGCCCAGCAACGACTCGTCCTCGGACATCCGCTTCGGAATCACCCGCACGAAACCGCGACTGACCAGCTCGCGGTAGTCGGCCTCGATCGCCGCCAGCGGCAGGTCGGCCGCGCGCTCGCTGTAATCGACCTCGATCTCGATATAGCCCTGCTGGAACGCCGGCAGCCCCTTGACCACCATATCGGCGAGAAACAGGAACAGGAAAGTGGCCGCCAGGATCAGCGCGGACATCGACAGCCACTTCATTCGAGCGGACTTGCGATGGCGCTTTTTCAGCTGGCGGGAGATGTCGTCGAGGGACTGGGCCATGACGGGACCTTTCCGGTTTATCGAGTTACAGGTTGTTGACCGCGTACTTCTCGCGGAAGCGGCGGATCATCACGACCGAGACGAAGTTCAGTGCCAGGGTGACCACGAACAGCACCAGGCCGAGCGCGAAGGCCGACAGGGTCGCGGCCGACTCGAACTCGTTGTCGCCGGTCAGGGCCGAGACGATGCTGACCGTCACCGTGGTCATGTCCTCGAGCGGGTTCGCGGTGAGGTTGGGACGCATGCCCGCGGCCATCACCACGATCATCGTCTCGCCCAGCGCCCGCGAGACGCCCAGCAGGGTCGCCGAGATGATGCCCGGCAGGGCCGCCGGCAGCACGACGAAACGAATGGTCTCGTTGCGGGTGGTGCCCAGCGCCAGCGACCCTTCCCGCATGGCGTTGGGTACCGATCTGATCACGTCGTCGGAGAGCGAGGAGATGAACGGGATGATCATGATCCCCATGACGATTCCGGGCGCCAGCGCGTTGTTGAACGAGGCGTCCAGCCCGACCGAGTCGGCCACCGAGACGATCAGCGGGGCGACCGTGATCGCGGCGAAGAAGCCGTAGACCACCGTCGGGATGCCGGCGAGCACCTCGAGCACCGGCTTGGCGACGTCACGTACGCGATCGGGGGCGTACTCGGCCATGTAGATCGCCGCCGACACCCCGATCGGCACGGCCACCAGCATGGCGATCGCCGTGATCATGAAGGTGCCGGCGAACAGCGGCACGGCACCGAAATTGTTGTTTCCTTCTGCCTCGACGTCACCGGCATCGAGCTCGCCACCGAGTCGGCCCGCGCCCTCGAGGAAGGCATCACCCGGCGCCCAGGTGGTGCCGGTGATGAAGTACCAGAAGCTCTCCATCTGGAAGAAGCGGATCGCCTCGAACACGATGGAGAACAGGATGCCGAAGGTGGCGAGGATCGAGATCGAGGCCGCCCCGGCCAACGTCCACTTGACCGACCGTTCCAGCGAGTCGCGAGCACGCAGTTCGGGTCGCACCCGGTTCAGACCGACGAACAGGCCGAAGGCACCCAGCCCGAGGGCACCGACGATCGCCAGCCAGCCCGGGAAGGCGTTCTCGAACACGCCCAGCACGATCGCGGAGATCATGGCGACCACCACCGCCGGGCCGGCGGCACTGAGCACGGTGAACCAGGCGTACTGGTCCGGCTGCGAATGCATGTCCGTGCCATTGGCACGGACCCGGGCGGCCTTGGAGCGGCCGAGGTAGAAGCCCAGCGCCCCGAGGACGATCACCCCGGCGAAGAACGTCATCAGTATCTGGTCGGTCTGCATGGCAGCGTGTTCCGTCTTGTCGAAGGCCGAACGTTACCGGTCATCCGGTCGGTCGTCGGCGCAGGCGGCGATAGTCAGGCGGCCCATTATTGAGAATGTGGCTCCTGTTGCAAGCATTCGGTCGATCAAACGCCAAACGCTTGCAACAAGAGAAAGCCGGCGGATCACCCACCGGCTTTCCCCTTCCATGGGAGGGCGTCCCTTTCCCCGTCCCTGGGGAAGCGAATCCTTCGCTTACTTGAGGTCGGACTTCTTCAGCTTGGCGCGATCGGCGACACGCTCCTGCCACTCTTCGAGTTCAGCTTGCGGCAGCGTGATCAGGCCGATGCCCTTGAGAGCGCCGAGATCGCTGATCATCTTGTCGCTCATGAACAGGTCAACGTAGTCGGCCATGGCCGGGACTTCGTCGGCGTGGCTGTTCTTGATGTAGAACCACAGCGAACGGGCGATCGGGTAGTCACCCGCACTGATGGCCTCCGGCTCCGGGGCGACACCGTCGATGTCCGAACCGATCAGCTTGTCGCTGTTCTCGTCGAGGAAGGAGTAGCCGAAGATACCGAACGCGTCGGTGTCCTTCTCGAGCTTCTGCACGATCAGGTTGTCGTTCTCGCCGGCATCGACGTAGGCACCGTCCTTGCGCAGGTTGGCGTAACCCTTGTTGCCGTACTCTTCCATTTCCTCGGTCACGGCCTCGAGGACCAGCTCCTCGAAGGCGTCACGGGTACCGGAGGTGGTCGGCGGGCCGTAGACGCGGATCTCGCGATCCGGCAGCGAGGAGTCGATGTCGCTCCACTTCTTGTGCGGGTTGTCGACCAGCTCACCGTCGACCGGCACCTTTTCCAGCAGGGCCATGGCGATCTGCTCGCGGGTGAAGGCAGCACTGTCGTTCTTGTTGCTCTGGGCGAAGGCGATGCCATCGGAGCCGATCATGGCCTCGGTGATATCGGTAACGCCGTTTTCCGCGCAACGATCGAACTCGGACGGCTTCATGCGACGCGAGGCGTTGGTGATATCCGGAGAGTCCATGTCGTTGCTGTCACAGAACAGCTTCAGGCCGCCGCCGGAACCGGTCGACTCGATGACCGGGGTCGGCCAGTCGGTGGTCTCGCCCAGCTCTTCGGCCACGTAGCTCGAGAACGGGTAGACGGTGGAAGAGCCGACGATGCGGATCTGGTCACGGGCGTGGGCCGTGCTGATGGAGGCAGCCACGATGGCAGCCAGGCTGATAGTGCCAATAGCAAGCGGTTTCATACAGGAGTTACCTCAGTTGGTGTTCAACACAACGCGATTGCGGAGTGGATACTGAGGATCGTTTGTGACAACACGATGAAATTATGACAACGGTCCGATGACACGGAGGATAGAAGAAGTCAGGGGTCAGAGCGAGATGCTGGATTGGTCGATCTTGGTGCCAGGTCGTTCTCGCCAAGTTCCTCCTTCTGATTTCTTCCTTCTGACTTCCGATTTCTCCGCGGAAGGCCGCGGCCCTCAGCCCGTGGCCTTCCGCGGCCTGACCCGGAACCACACCGCGTACATCGCCGGCAGGAAGACGATGGTGAGCACGGTGCCGACGGTGATCCCGCCGATCAGGGTGACCGCCAGCGGTCCCCAGAAGGTGCTGGTGGTCAGCGGCACGAACGCGAGCACGGCGGCCAGCGCGGTGAGCACCACGGGGCGCGCGCGGCGGATGGTGGCCTCGATCACGGCGGTGTGACGGTCGTCGCCGGCCCGCCGGTTCGCGTCGATCTGGCCGACCAGGATCAGGGTGTTGCGCATCAGGATCCCGGCCAGACCGATCAGCCCCAGCAGGGCGACGAAGCCGAACGGCTGGCCGAACAGCGCCAGCGCGCCGGCCGCGCCGATCAGCCCCAGCGGCGCGGTCAGCAGGACCATGAACAGCCCCGGGAACGAGCGCATGTTGAGCATGATCAGGGTCAGCATGAGGATCACCATCAGCGGCATCACCGCCTTGAGGGAGTCCTGGGCCCGGCCGGACTGCTCGACGGTGCCGCCGATCTCGATCCGATAGCCTTCCGGCAGCGAGTCACGCAGGTCGGCCAGGTCGGCCCAGCTTTCCGAGGTGGCATCCGGGGGCTGGGCATCGCGGATCTCGGCGTTCACGTTGACGTAGGGCGTCTGGTTGCGCCGCTTGAACACGGGCAGCTCCTCTTCCACCTCGATCTCGCCGAGTTGCGCCAGCGGCACGGTCTCGCCCGAGGAGGTGCGAATCGGCAGCGTCTCGAGGCGGGCCGGATCGCGCGCCACGTCCGGGCTGCCCATCACGACCACGTCGATGCCCCGGATGTCCTCGCGCAGGGGGGTGGCCACCTGGCCGTTGACGATGCCGGCCAGCTGCTCCTGGACCTCCACGGGCGTGAGTCCCATCTGGGCCAGGCGAGCGGGATCGAGCGCGACGTTCAGACCGGGCGCGGCATCGCCCCATTCCAGGTGCGGGTCGACCAGGTGCGGGTTCTCTCCCATGATCTCGCGCACCTGCTCGCCGATCGCGACCAGCCGGTCGACGTCCGGCCCCATGACGCGGAACTGCACCGGCCAGACCACCGGCGGGCCGTAGAGCAGTGGATGAGGGCGCACCCGCGCCTCGGGGAAGGCACCGTCGGCGATCAGCGTCTCCATGCGCTCGCGCAGGGCCTCGCGCGCCTCGGCGTCGTGCGTGACCGCGATGATCTTGGCGAAGGCCGGGTCGGGCAGTTCCGGGTTGAGCGCGAGGAAGAAACGCGGCGCGCCCTGGCCGATGTAGGTCGACAGGGACTCCAGCGCCGGGTCATCCTCGATCTCGGCGGCCACCCGCTCGGCCACCTGCCGCGTGGCCGTGATCGAGCTGCCCTCGGGCAGCTGGATGTCGATCAGTAGTTCCGGCCGATCGGAGCTGGGGAAGAACTGCTTGGCCACGCCCTTGCCCATCAGTGCCACCGAGGCGGCGAACAGGATCAGGGTGCCGCCGACCACCCACCAGCGGTAACGCACGCAACCGGTGATCACCCGGCGCAGGGCACGGTAGGCGCGCGTGTCGTACATCCCGCCGGGATGCGGCTCGACACGGGGCAGCAGCTTGACGCCCAGGTACGGGGTGAACACCACGGCCACGAACCACGAGGCGATCAGCGAGATCCCCAGGATCCAGAAGATGTTGCCGGCGTACTCGCCCACGTTGGCCTGGGCGAAGCCGATCGGCACGAAGCCGACCACGGTGATCAGCGTGCCCACCAGCATGGGCATGGCGGTGACCGTCCAGGCATGAGCCGCGGCGGCCACGCGGTCGGCGCCCTCCTCGAGCTTCACCAGCATCATCTCGATGGCGATGATCGCGTCGTCCACCAGCAGTCCCAGCGAGAGGATCAGCGCGCCCAGCGTGATCCGGTCGAGGTTCTTGCCCGTGATCTGCATGATCACGAAGGTCATCGCCAGGGTCAGTGGCACCGCCAGCGCGACCACCAGCCCAGCACGCAGCCCCAGGGCAAGAAAGCCGACCAGCATGACCACGCCCAGGGCGAGCAGGAACTTCACCTGGAAGGTATCCACCGCAAGACGGATGGCATCCGCCTGGTTGGTGACCTTCTCCAGGGCCACGCCCTCCGGCAGGTTGCCCGCGACACGCTCCTCGAAGGCCGCCAGGCGCTCGCCGAGCTGCAGGCCGTTGGCGTTGGCCGACATGACCACGCCCACCATCAGGGCCCGTTCGCCGTTGTTCTCCACCACGAAGGCGGGCGGGTCGGCCAGGCCGCGCCCTACCTCGGCGACGTCCGAAATCCTCAGCACCCGGTCGCCGACGACCAGTGGCGTCTCGCCGATGCGCTCGATCGCCCGTGTGCCGCCACCGTCAAGGCCCGGGCCGACCCGAACGTAGAGACGGGGGCCGTCGGTCTCGATCCGCCCGCGCGCGGTCATGCGGTTCTGCCCGGCCAGCGCCGCGGCCACCGCATCCGGCTCGAGGCCCAGCGAGTCGATCCGCGCCGGGTCGAGGCGGATCTCGACCCGGTCGTCCTGCTCGCCGATCAGGTGCGCCTTGGCCACGCCGTCGACGCGCAGCGCCTCGCGCCGCAGCATCTCGCCGGCACGCACCAGTTCGCGCTGGTCCACCCCAGGGGCCGTCAGGGCGTAGAGGGTGAAGTAGACATCGGTGAAATCGTCGTTGAAACGCGGCCCGTCGACGCCAGGGGGCAGTTCGCCCTCGGCGTCGGAAAGATGCTTGCGCACCTGGTAGAAGACCTCGCCGACCTCCTCGGGCGGGGTGGACTCCTCGAAGTTGATCCGCAGGTACACCGAACCGGGGCGGGCGACGGTCTCGACGAAATCGAAGTACGGCACGTCGCTCAGCGCGAGCTCGAGCGGCTCGCCCACCTGCTCCTGCATCTCCTGCGCGGTGGCGCCCTCCCAGTGGGCCTCGGCGAGCATCACCTTGAGCGTGAACACGGGGTCCTCGGCCCGGCCCAGCGAGACGAAGGCATACAGCCCCGCGGCGGCCACCAGCAGGATCAGGTAGAGGGTGATCGACCGCTCGCGGACCGCCAGCGCCGAGAGGTTGAAGCGGCCGACGATCGAACCGCTCAAGACCCGTCTCCATCCGCCGCGCCGGCCGCCGTTTCATCGGCGCGACGGGGCCGCACCCGCTGGTCGTCGTGCAGGCGGTTGACGCCCGCGACCACCACCGATGTCCCCTCCGGCAGATCGGTCTCGATCACCGCGTAGGCGACCCCCATCGCGCGGACCGTCACATCGACGGCACGCACGCGATCGTCATCGAGTCGGTAGACCTGCCAGTCGCCGTCGCGACCGAACAGGGCACCGACCGGGACCTGCCGGGCGGGCCGCTCGTCGGCGAAGGCCAGGCGGGCGGTCTGTCCGATCGCCCATGGCCGGTCGCGATCGGCGGCCGGTTCGATCCGGTAGCGGGCGGCAAACGTCCGGCTCGCCGGGTCGGCCGCCCCGGCGAGCGAGTCGAGCGTGACCGTCCGTTCGACCCCGTCGGCCTCCAGTCGTGCCTCGGCCGTGTCGGGAAGCTCCGGGAGGCGTCGTTCGGGAACGGCCACCTCCACCAGGCGCCCGTCGTCGGCGGCGAGCCGCACCACCGGTTCGCCGGCGGCCACCACGTCGCCGACGTCCGCGATCAGCTCGATCAGCACCCCGTCGAAGGGCGACTCGAGCGAGGCGTAGTCGAGGGCGTTGCGTGCCTCGGCCAGGCGGGCCTCGGCGCTGGCGACCCGCGATGCGGCGGCCTGCTGACGCGACACCGCCTGGTCCAGCGACTGGCGACTGGCGACGGACCGCTCGAACAGGTCGCGGGTCCGATCGAGTTCCTGCCGGGCGAGTTTCGCCTCGGCGCGTGCCTGCTCCAGCTCGGAGCGGGCGGAGTCACGCCGGGCCTGCAGGTCACGGACATCGAGGCGGGCCAACGGCTCCCCGGCCGCCACGCGCTGACCTCGACGCACCAGTCGTTCGCTGATCCGCCCGCCGACCTGGAAACCAGCCACCGAGGTCGTCTCGGCGACCACCTCGCCGACCAGGGCGGGCGCGTTCGCCACTCCGGCCCGCAGCGGGGCGACCAGCACCACCGGCACATCGGCCCCGTCCCGATCGGAGGCGACACTCGCCGCCGGAGCAAGCGCGAAACCCAGCAGGGCGATCCCGGCCGCAACAATCCCGTACACGTTTGCCATACTCACCGCATTTCGCTCCCTGAACCCACGCCATCGCCCATGCCCACCGACACCGTCATCGTCTGGTTCCGTCAGGACCTGCGTCTCGCCGACAACCCGGCGCTGGACGCCGCCCGGGCGGGAGAAAGAATCATACCCGTGTACATCGTGCCGGCGGAGGCCGAAGGCAGGGACGGCTTTCTCCGCGGCGGGGCCACACGCTGGTGGCTGCATCACGGCCTGCAGGCCCTCGACGAGTCGCTGCGGGAAAAGGGTAGCATGCTAGTTATCCGCCGCGGCGACCCGGTCGAGGTGCTGCCCCGACTGGCCGCCGAGGTCGCGGCGACGGCCGTGCACTGGAACCGGCGTCTGGAGCCGGCCGGCATCGCCACCGACCGGCGCGTCAAGCAGGCACTGCGCGAGGAAGGCATCGCGGCCCGCTCGTTCCCCGGCAACTACCTGCACGAACCGTGGACCGTGCTCAACAAGCAGGGCGAGCCCTACAAGGTGTTCACGCCCTACTGGAGGGCGCTGCTCGCCGCCGGCATCGACCAGCCCGTCTGCCCCGAACCCGAGCGGCTACCCGCGGTGAGCGAGGCGATCGCCAGCGAGACGATCGAGTCACTCGGGCTGCTGCCCCGGCTGGACTGGGCCAGCGGTTTCGCCGACTGGTGGACGCCGGGCGAGGCCGGTGCCTGGGACCGTTTCGAGGGCTTTCTCGACGAGGTGGGGCAATACCATGCCACCCGCAATCGCCTGGATCTGGACGGCACCTCGCGGCTCTCGCCGCACCTGCACTTCGGCGAGATTTCGCCGCGACAGATCGTCGCGCGGGTGCGCTCCGAGTACCCGCACGCCCTGGACGACAAGGGCCCGGAGCATTTCCTGCGCGAGGTCGGCTGGCGCGAGTTCGGCGCCAACCTGCTGTTCCACTTCCCGCAGACCGAGACCGACAACCTCGATGCCCGCTTCGACCACCTCCCCTGGCGCAACGACCCGGCGCACATCCGTGCCTGGCAGCGCGGCGAGACCGGCATCCCCGTCGTGGATGCGGCCATGCGCGCGCTGTGGACGACCGGCTGGATGCACAACCGCGCGCGGATGATCGTCGCCTCGTTCCTGACCAAGAACTGCCTGGTCGACTGGCGCATCGGCGCGGACTGGTTCATGGACACGCTGGTCGACGCGGATCTCCCCAGCAACACCGCCGGCTGGCAGTGGGTCGCCGGCACCGGCGCGGACGCCGCGCCCTACTTCCGCATCTTCAACCCCGTGCTGCAGGGCGAGAAGTTCGACCCCGACGGCGCCTTCATCCGCCGCTGGGTGCCGGAGCTGGCCGCCCTGCCCGACAAGGCGCTGTTCGCCCCGTGGGAGGCCAGGCCCGACACGCTCGCCGAGGCCGGCGTGCGTCTGGGCGAGACCTATCCCGAACCGATCGTCGATCTCAAGACCTCGCGCGAGCGGGCACTGGAGGCCTTCCAGCAGATCAAGGAGTACGAGCGCTGAGTTCCCCCGGGTAAGATGCCGGCCTCACCTCCCGTTGTCTCTTCCCATATGTCGATATATAGTGAAAAACATAACGCATCGTTCACCGGATCGCTGGGCCTGAAGCTGGGCGCCGGCGAGGTCTCCGATCGGCGACTGCGACTGCTGGCCGCGCTGGAGCAGACCGGCTCGATCAGCGGCGCGG
>NZ_JBKHFB010000064.1:0-10756 GCF_046540515.1 Guyparkeria sp. | reverse complement strand
GGGCACCGGCTGGCGCATCGTCCCGGCGAGCTCTCGGGCGGCGAGCGCCAGCGCGTCGCCATTGCCCGGGCACTGGTCACCCGGCCGGACGTGGTGCTGGCCGACGAGCCCACCGGCAACCTCGATACCCGCAGCACCGAGGCGGTGTTCGAGGCCATGCTGGAGCTCAACCAGGCCATGGGCGCCGCCATCGTCCTGGTCACCCACGACCTGGCGCTAGCCGCCCGCATGGATCGCACCCTCCATATCGTCGACGGGCTGATCACCGACCGCGAGCAAGCGTGACGGCCCACCTCGGTCGGTTCGTCAAAACATATTGCGGCCGGCCAATCACGGTCTAGGCTCCTTGGCACGTTCCTGTCGCCCGTCCCCGGGGCGATTTCCGACCGTGTAATCGATCGAGGAGAACCGCCGTGGCAACACTGACCATCAATGGGCGATCCGTGACCCTCGAGGTCGCCGATGACATGCCCCTGCTCTGGGCCATTCGCGACCACGTCGGCCTGACCGGGACCAAGTTCGGTTGTGGCGCCGGGCTGTGCGGTGCCTGCACCGTCCACGTCGACGGCGAGGCGACCCGCTCCTGCGTCACCCCGGTCTCCTCTGCCGACGGCAAGGAGATCACCACCATCGAGGGGCTCTCCTCGGCCGGCGACCACCCGGTACAGCTGGCCTGGATCGCCGAGGATGCCCCGCAGTGCGGCTACTGCCAGTCCGGCCAGATCATGCAGGCCGCCGCGTTGCTGGCGGACAACCCGGAGCCCTCCGACGAGGACATCGACGAGGCGATGAAGGGCAATCTCTGCCGTTGCGGCACCTACAACCAGATCCGCGCGGCGATCAAGCACGCGGCCCGAGCCAGGATGGCCGACTCGGATGTCCAGGGCGGCAACCAGGAGGTGTCGGCATGACCACACGCAGGCAGTTTCTCAAGGTCTCCGCCGCCGTGGGCGGCGGGTTGCTGGTCGGTTTCCGCTTGGGCGCTCCCGAGCCGGCCATGGCCGCCGAGGGCGAGGGTGGCTCGTCGGATGCCGGCAAGGTTCTCGAGCCCAATGCCTGGATCGAGATGCACCCCGACGGTCGCACCATGCTGACCATCTCGGGCTCCGAGATGGGACAGGGGGCGATGACGGTGATCCCGATGATGATCGCCGAGGAACTCGACCTGCCCTGGGGCGAGTTCGACACTCGCTTCGCCCCGGCCGACGAGACCTACGCCAACCCCGCGCTCGGCAGCCAGGTCACCGGTGGCAGCGCCACGGTGCGCGGCTTCTACACCAAGCTGCGCGAGGTGGGCGCGGCGACCCGCGAGATGCTGATGCAGGCCGCCGCGGACCGCTGGGACGTGTCGCTGTCCGAGCTGCGCACCGAGCCGGGCGTGGTGGTACACCCGGCCAGCGGGCGCCAGGTCGAGTACAAGGACCTGGTGACCGACGCCGCCAGGCTCGAGCCGCCGGAAGAGGTCTTCACCAAGGATCGCGAGGAGTTTCGCATCATCGGCAAGCCGACCAAGCGCCTGGATTCGCCGCAGAAGGTCAGCGGCCAGGCGGATTTCGGCATCGATGCGCGGCCCGACAACCTGCTGCAGGCCAGTGTCGAGCGCTGCCCGGTGTTCGGCGGCAAGCTCAAATCGGTGGACGCCGCCGAGGCGAAGAAGGCCGATGGCGTCGAGGACGTGATCGAACTGGAACATGGCGTGGCCGTGCTGGCCCGTGACTGGTGGAGCGCCGACCAGGCCCGCAAGAAACTCTCGGTCGAATGGGACGAGGGCAAGCTCGCCGACCTGGACGACGAGGCCATCGACAAGCAGTTTCGCGACGCGGTCAAGGACGATGCCCGCTCGGCGCGCACCGAGGGGCGTGGGGCCGATGCGCTCGGCAACGAGGAGAACACCCACACGGCGACCTACCGCGTGCCGTATCTGGCCCACACCACCATGGAGCCGATGAACGCGACCGCCTCGGTCACCGATGACGGCGTGACGCTGTGGGTGCCGACCCAGGCCCCCGGGTCCGTGCAGAAGGTGGCCGCCGAGGTGGCGGGCGTGGACAAGGACAAGGTCACGGTGCACACCACCTTTCTCGGTGGCGGCTTCGGTCGGCGCTTCGAGACCGACTTCGTCCGCGAGGCGGTCGAGCTCTCCAAGCGTGCCGGTCGGCCGGTCAAGGTGATCTACTCGCGCCCGGACGACGTGCGCCACGACTTCTACCGCCCGGCGGCCTACAACGAGCTGTCCGCCACGCTCGACGACGACGGTCTGCCGGTGACCTGGGTGCACCGCATCGCCGGCCCGTCGATCTGGTCGCGGGTCTCGCCGGGCATGGTCGAGGACGGCATCGACCCGGCCGCGGTCGAGGGCGCCGCGGATCACCCCTATCGCATCGAGAACATCGCCGTCTCCTATGCCCAGGTCGATCCCGGTATCCCGGTCGGCTTCTGGCGCTCGGTCGGTCATTCGCAGAACGCCTGGATCGTCGAGTCGTTCCTCGACGAACTGGCGCGC
The DNA here is from genome assembly GCF_046540515.1 of Guyparkeria sp. Classification (GTDB taxonomy): domain Bacteria; phylum Pseudomonadota; class Gammaproteobacteria; order Halothiobacillales; family Halothiobacillaceae; genus Guyparkeria. The sequence goes on along the minus strand of NZ_JBKHFB010000064.1, from coordinate 8,253 downwards.
CGGGCGGAGATCGACCCGGTCGAGTACCGTCTGAAGCTGCTCAAGGACGATTCGCGGCACGTTGATGTGCTCAAACGCGCCGCCGAGATGGCCGACTGGGGCGGCGAGGTGCCCGAGGGGCGTGCCCGCGGCGTGGCGCTGGCCAAGTCGTTCGGCAGCTACTGCGCCCAGGTCGCCGAGGTCTCGATCGACAACGGCAAGCCCCACGTGCACAAGGTGTGGTGTGCCATCGACTGCGGCATCGCCGTCAATCCCGCCGGGGTCGAGCGGCAGGTGCATTCCTCGATCGCCTACGGGCTGACCGCCGCCCTGTCCGGCAAGATCACCATCAAGAACGGACGGGTCCAGGAACAGAACTTCGACGACTACCCCGCGCTGAGCATGGACCAGATGCCCGAGGTCGAGGTCGGCATCGTCGACTCCGGCCAGCCGCCGGGCGGCGTGGGTGAGCCGGGCCTGCCGCCGCTGGCGCCGGCGGTGGTCAACGCCCTGGTGAGCCTGACCGGCAAGCCGATCCGCCGGCTGCCGATCGAGCTGGAAGACGAGGCGTGAGTCCGTCACACGGTGTGGCCACGGACCGCCAGGCCGCCGCGGCGCTCGCCATCGAGGCCCTCGAGGCGGGTCGCGAGGTGGTGCTGGTCACCGTGCTCGAAACCTACGGCTCGGCCCCCCGTCGGCCCGGCTCCCTGTGGGTGATCGTCGACCCGGCCGGTCCCCGGCCACGGCAGGCGGGGTCGGTCTCCGGCGGCTGCGTCGAGGATGAACTGCTCGACTGGCTGGCCGCCCGGTCCGTCGAAACCCGCGATGCCGGGCCGGTCGAGCGCCGTTTCGATGGCAGCACTCACCCGGGCCTACCCTGTGGCGGGACCCTGTCGCTACTGGTCGAGTGGCCCCGCCGGGCGAGTGAGTTGCGCCCGGCGCTGGCCGCGATGTCGCGGCGCGAGGCGGTCTGGCGCGAGGTCGACTTGTCCAGTGGGGCGGTGACGTTCCGCTCGATCGATGGTCCGGTGCCGGAGGCGCCGCGAGTCCACGATGGTCGGCTTGCCGTGCCGTTCGGCCCCGCCTGGCGGCTGGCGATCATCGGCACCGGGCCGGTCGCCGAGGCGCTGGCCTGGCAGGGGCGGGCACTGGGATTCGAGGTCGATGTCTGCGACCCGCGGCCGCGAAGGGATCGTATCGACTGGAATCTCGCCGATGTGCCATTGCATCGCGAGGCCCCGGAACGATTTTTCGCCACCAACGGGCTTGATGCCCGTACCGCGGTGGTTGCCGTGGCCCACGACCCTCGGCTCGACGACCTCGCCCTGATCGATGCGCTGGAATCCTCGGCGTTCTACGTCGCGGCGATGGGCGGGGCCGGTAGCAGCCGGGCGCGCCGCGACCGACTCGCCTCACTCGGCATCGACACGGGACGGCTGCGCGCCCCGGCCGGGCTCGATATCGGTTCGCACACCCCGGCGGAAATCGCCGTCTCGATCGCCGCCGAGCTGGTCACCGCGCGGGAGATCGAACGCCGTCGTGCGGGCACGCCGACGGCCTCGGGGACGGGCGCCCTGCTTGATGCCGGTTGATGCCGCGGCGCCGATTGGCCCGGTCGGCGTGGTGCTGGCGGCCGGCCGCGCCGAGCGCTTCGGCTCGGACAAGCGCTGGGCCGAGCTGCGCGGCGAGCCCCTGCTCGCCCATGCCCTGAACGCCGCCCGGGCGGTCTGTTCCCGGGTGCTGGTGGTGGTCGAGTCGCCCGATGCCCGTCTGGACGAGCTGCTTGCCCGCCTGCCGGCCGAGGCGGTGATCTGCCCACGGGCCGTCGAGGGGCTGGCGGCCAGCCGGCGATGCGCGATCGAGCGATTGGCCGGCGAGCAACACGGCGGGGTGCTGTTCTTCCTGGGTGACATGCCCGACGTGCCGGTCGCCGAGGTTCGGCGGCTGGTCGAGTGCATGCGCTCGGAGGCCTGTCCGGTACGCCCCGTCCACGGCGACCGGCCGGGTCACCCGGTGGCCTGCCCCGGGGCGTGGCTCGAGCGGTTGGCCGAACGCGGCTTTCCTGCCCGGGGTGGGGGGCTGGTCGAGTGCGCCCATCCCGGCGTGGTGCGCGACGTGGATCGGCCCGACGATCTGGTCCGCCTGCGATGACCCGCCGTGACCGGCGGCGGTCTCGGTCGGCCTGTGTTAACTTTTTCAGTGTCCCCCGGGCATTCGCCGTGCCCGCGGATCATTCCACCGTGATCGCACCGAAGGACTCCGGATGAACGAGCGTCCGTCAACGAGTCGTGCCACCGAGCCGCTGCACGCCTCGCGTCACTGCTTCGCCCAACCCCGGTTTGCCGACGAGTCGGCGGTGCTGGCCGATGCCTACCGCCTGCTCGACGATGCGGTGATCCGCTACCAGGGGCATCCGGTCGGCACCATCGCGAGTCTCGACCCACGCGCCCCGGCGGAGAACTACCGCGACTGCTTCGTGCGCGACTTCGTCTCGGCGGGCTTCCTGATGCTGTTCGAGGGGCGATCTGACGTGGTGCGCGAATTTCTCGCCATGATCCTGCGCATGCGCGGACAGCAGGAGGAGCTCGAGGGCCAGCAGATCGCCCCCGGCGTGCTGCCGGCCTCGTTTCGGGTGATTACCCTCGACGACGGCAGCGAGCAGCTCTCGGCGGATTTCGGCGACCGGGCCATCGGCCGGGTCGCGCCGGTGGACTCGATGATGTGGTGGGCGGTACTGCTGCGCGCCTACGTGCGCTTCACCGGCGACACGGCCTTTGCCCATACCCCCGAGGTCCAGCGTGGCCTGCGCATGATCCTGAGTCTCTGCCTGCAGAGCCGATTCGAGGTCTTCCCCACCCTGCTGGTGCCCGACGGCTCGTTCATGATCGACCGGCGCATGGGCGTCAACGGTCACCCGCTCGAGATCCAGGCGCTGTTCGACATGACCCTGCGCGCGGCTGACCTGCTGACCGTCGACGAGGGCAGCCACTGGCTGATCGATCTGGCGCACCGTCGACGGGACGTGCTGCGCGACTACGTGCGCCGCTACTACTGGCTGGACCTGGACGTGCTCAATGAGGTGCATCGCTTCTCCACCGAGAAGTTCGGCGTCGACGTCGACAACGTCTTCAACATCTACCCCGAGTCGATCCCCGAGTGGGTGGCCGACTGGCTGCCCGACGACGGCGGTTACTTCGTCGGCAACCTCGGCCCGGGGCGGATCGATTTCCGCTTCTTCTCACAGGGCAATTTCCTGGCGACCACCACGGGCCTGGCGACCGCCGAGCAGGGCGGCCTGATGATGCAAACCGTCACCGAGCGTTGGGACGACCTGATCGGGCAGATGCCGGTCAAGCTGGTCTATCCGCCGGTGCGGGGCTCGGAGTGGCGGCTGATGACCGGCTCGGATCCGAAGAACGTGCCCTGGTCGTACCACAACGGCGGCAACTGGCCGGTGCTGGTCTGGCCCATGGTGGCCGCGACGCTGGTCGCCGACCGGCAGGACCTGGGCGAGCGCGCCTTCCGCGTCGCCGAGCAGCGGCTGATGGCCGACAACTGGCCGGAGTACTACGACGGCCGGCACGGCCGGTTGATCGGTCGGCGGGCCAACCTGCACCAGGTCTGGAGCGCCACCGGCCTGCTGTTGGCGCGCCACCTGCTCGCCGAGCCCGGCCGGCTGGTGGAACTGGCCCTGACCGAAGACGGCGAGAGTGTCCCCCGCACCGGACGCGGCGGGGCGGCACGGCGAGAACAGGGAGAGGAGTGAGGCGATGTCGAACACGGGAGGCCGAGACGGCCTGTATATCTGTCTGATCAGCGTGCACGGGCTGATCCGGGGCAGGAACCTCGAGCTGGGGCGTGATGCCGATACCGGCGGGCAGACCCTGTACGTGGTCGAGCTGGCGCGCGCGCTGGCCCGCCGCCCCGAGGTCGGGCGAGTCGACCTGTTCACCCGGCGGGTGGTCGACCCGCGGGTGGACGCCGACTACGCGCTGCCCGAAGAGGACCTGGGCGACAACGCGCATGTCATCCGTATCGATGCCGGGCCGGAGGAATATCTGCCCAAGGAGCGGCTGTGGGATTACCTCAACTGTTTCGTCGACGGGGCGCTGGCGCATATCGACCGGATCGGCGTGACCCCGGCGTTGATTCACAGCCACTACGCCGATGCCGGCTACGTCGGCGTGCGACTGGCGTACCACCTCGGCGTGCCGCTGGCGCATACCGGTCACTCGCTGGGGCGTGTCAAACGTCGCCGGCTGCTGGCGCGTGGCGAGAGCAGCGAGACCATCGAGTCGACCTACGCCATGTCGACCCGCGTGCGGGCCGAGGAGGAGGTGCTGGCGGCGGCCGACCTGGTGGTGGTCAGCACCGGCCAGGAGATCGAGGAGCAGTACGGGCTCTATGACTGGGCCGACCCCGAGAAGATGACGGTGATCCCGCCGGGGGTGAATCTCGAGCGATTCACGCCTCCGCCCGAGGGGTTCTCCCCGCCGATCTGCGCCGATCTCAAACGTTTCCTGCGCGAGCCGGAGCGGCCGGTGGTGCTGGCGCTCTCCCGCCCCGACGAGCGCAAGAACATCGCCACGCTGGTCGAGGCGTTCGGGTCGCACCCGACTCTTCGCGAGCAGGCGAATCTCGTGATCATCGCCGGCAACCGTGACGACATCCGCGACATGGATGCCGGACCGCGCAAGGTGCTCACCGACCTGTTGCTCCTGATCGACTACCACGACCTCTACGGGGTGGCGGCCTACCCGCGGCACCATGCCTCGGACGACGTGCCCGACCTCTACCGGCTGGTGACACGCAGCGGCGGGGTGTTCATCAATCCCGCGCTGACCGAGCCCTTCGGCCTGACCCTGATCGAGGCCGCCGCCGCCGGGGCACCGATCCTGGCCACGGAGGACGGCGGGCCGCGTGACATCATCGCCGCCTGCGAGAACGGCGAGCTGATCGATCCGCTGGACGCCGACGGCATCGGCGAGCGGATCGCGTCCCTGCTCGCCGATCGCGAGCGTTGGCGCCGCTACTCGGAGAACGGGGTCCGGCGCGTGCGCGAGTGCTATTCCTGGGACGCCCACGTCGAGAGCTACCTCGAGCGCGTGGCCGGGCTGTTCGAGGGCGAACCGCGTGCGGTTCGCCCCAGCCTGCCGGATCATGCGCTCACCCAGGTCGATCGGGCGCTGGTGGTCGAGTTGGTCGCCCTGGGCGATTCCACCGACGCGGCCACGCGTCGGCACCTGGTCGAGACCCTGCGCGCCCAACGACGTCAGGCCGGGTTCGCGGTGGTCTCCGATCGGCCGCGTCGCGAGGTGCTCGCCGTGCTCAAGGAGCTGGACGTGCCCACGCCCGACGTGCTGATCACCCGCGGCGGCACGCAGATCCACTATGGCCCGCGCCTGTCGCGCGACGAGGGATGGAGCCGGCATATCGGCTACGCCTGGCAGCCGGATCGCGTCTACAACCGCCTGGCGCAGACGCCCGGCGTGGAGCTGCGTTCACGCGCCGTGCAGGGGGTCCACGCCGTGCATGCCTACATTGCCGACACGGACGCCTTCCCGGGCTTCGAGGCACTGGAGAACGAGTTGCACGAGGCCGATATCCACGCCAATCTGGTGCGCCTGTCGCGCAACGAACTGCTTGCCATGCCGGTGCGCGCCTCCAAGGGGTTCGCGCTGCGCTACTTCGCCACCCAGTGGGGCATTCCCTTCGATCGCCTGCTGGTGGCCGGTGGCGTGGCCACCGACGAGGACATGCTGCGCGGCAACCCGCTCGGGGCGGTGGTCACGCCCGACGGCGCGCGTGAACTGCCGGGCCTGACCGAGCTCGACCGGGTTATCTTCACCCGCGGGCACGGGCCGGGGGGCGTGCTCGAGGCGATCGAGCACTACGATTTCTTCGGCGCCTGCAAACTGCCCGACGAGCCGCCCGAGGCCGAGGGGGCATCGTGAGCGAGCTGGCCCCCATTCTGCTGTGCTGCGATCTCGACCGCACCCTGATCCCCAACGGACACGCCGAGGAATCCCCCGATGCGCGGGCGCGCCTGGCCCGCTTCTGCGCCCATCCCGCGGTGCGGCTCGTGTTCGTCTCCGGCCGTGACCTGCAACTGGTACTCGACGGCATCGACGAGTGGTCCCTGCCTCAGCCGGACTACATCATCGGCGACGTGGGCACCACCATCTACGCGCCGCGCTCGAAGACCGGGCACGGCGACGGCGACTGGGTCCACTGGCCGGCCTGGACGGACGAGATCGCGCCGGCCTGGAACGGGCTGACCCACGACGACGTCACCGAGATGTTCGCCGACATCTCCGCCATCCGCCCCCAGGAGGTCGCCAAGCAGGGCGCCTTCAAGGCGAGTTACTACGTCGACCGGAAGGCCAACCAGCAGGTGCTCGACGCCGAACTGCATGGGCGCCTTTGGCGCAACGGGGTCGATGCCCGGCTGGTCTGGTCGCTCGACGTGGCGGCAGACGTGCTGCTGCTCGACGTGTTGCCGACCAGCGCGAGCAAGCTGCACGCCATGGAATTCCTCATTCAGCACCTCGACTTCGACGAACGCCGTGCGATGTTCGCCGGCGACTCGGGCAACGATCTCCACGCCCTCGGCAGCCACATCAACGGGACGCTGGTCGCCAACGCCGAATCGGCGGTCAAGGCGCGTGCCCGCGAACTGGTGCGAGCCGGTGCGCTGGAGGACACTCTTTATCTGGCCCAGGGCGGGCTGTTCGGCATGAACGGCAACTACGCCGCCGGGGTGCTCGAGGGACTGGTGCACTACCTGCCCGAGACCCGCGAACACATGACCCTGGCCCACGACGACGGTGAGGCGACTGCTTGAGGCCGTGGCGCTGGCTCGCCGGGCTTTTCGGGGGCGCGTCCGCCCGGGACGTCGAGATCCCGCAGGCATCCTGGCAGCGCGTCTGTTGCGAGCAGCCGGAGCTGGCTTCGCTGTCGGACGATGAGTTCGAGCGGCTGCGTTCGCTTGCCGGCCGCTTCCTCGTCGGTCGGCCGTTCTACGCCGGTGGCGCGATCGAATTGACCGATTCGATGCAATTGCGGATTGCCGCGCTGGCCAGTCTGCCGGTGCTCGAGCTGGGCATGGAGTGGCTGGAAGGGATTCGCTCGGTGATTGTCTACGCCGATGCCTTCGAGGTGGACCACGAGGAGGTCGACGAGGATGGCGTGGTGCACCACGTTCGTGACCTGCGCGCCGGCGAGGCCTGGTCGCATGGGACGCTGGTGTTGTCCTGGGCCGACGTCGAGGCCGGCCTCGACCCGGATTACGCCACCAGCGTGGTCATCCACGAGGTCGCCCATTTCATCGACGGCGTCAACGGGGCGGAGAACGGCTTTCCGCCACTCGACAAGGGTCACGACCGTGCCCGCTGGACGCATGACTTCCAAACGGCCTTCGATCGGCTCAACCGGGAAGTCGACGCTGGCGACGAGCCGGTGATCGACCCGTATGCGGCCACCAACCCGGCCGAGTTCTTCGCGGTGCTTTCCGAGTACTTCTTTCGCCTGCCCGAGTCGCTGTGGGACTTCGACCCCGTGCTTTTCGGTCACCTTTCACGCTTCTACGGCCAGGACCCGCTGGCGCGGCTTGCCCGAACGCCGGCTGGCAAAATCCCGCAGGGCGTCTAAGGTCATGCACAGGCCCGGTGGCGCGAACTGCCGGATCGAGTTTCATTCACTTCATGGAGGGCTATCACCATGTGTGCAGCCAAGGCTAAGAAAGGTCAGAAGACGCTCGACAACCTGCAGCAGGCACTGTCGATGGAACTGACCGCGGTGCATCAGTACATGTTGCACGCCCACGTGCTCGAGGACTGGGGCCTGGACCGGCTGTCGAAGAAGATGCACGGCGAGGTCCAGGAGGAGCTCGGTCACGCGAGCCAGTTCATCGACCGCATCCTGTTCCTCGATGGCGACCCGGTGGTCACCGAATCCAAGTCGGCCAAGCGCTCCAATTCGCTGCGTGACATGTTCAAGGCGGACCTCAAGGAGGAACTGGCCTCCATCGAGTTCTACGGCAAGGCGGCGCTCGAGGCCCGGGACGAGGGCGACATCGGCACGGTGCACATCTTCGAGGAAATCCTGATGGACGAAGAAGGGCATGCCGACTGGCTCAAGCGACAGCTCGAGCTGATCGAGCGCATGGGCGAGCCCAATTACATCCTCGCCTACCACTCGCCGGACACCGGCGAGTAAGCAGTCAAGCGCCTGCCCGAAAGAGAGACGGGTTCCTCTAGCGGTTGTGAGAAGAGC
>NZ_JBKHFB010000063.1:0-10784 GCF_046540515.1 Guyparkeria sp. | reverse complement strand
CGTGCGCCGAATCCACCGGGATGAACCAGTCCTGGTAGCGGTTGCTGTGGTGCACGATCCAGCCGCGGGCCCGCAGGGTCTCCCCTTCCAGTGCCTCGAAATCCCAGCCCGGAAAGCGCTCGCGGTCGGCCTTGTCGATGCGCAGGGCCACCCGCCCCTCGAGGTTGATCCAGATGTTGTGGCGACTCTCGCCCACCGATTCCACCCGGCCGCGGACGATCGCCGCGCCCTGCACGTGATCGGGGATGCCCTCGCTCGAAGGCAGTCCCGGATCGTAGGCGGACAGCGACCAGATGCCACGACCGGCATCGCGGGCCTGCGTTTCGCGTTCGAGGAGGCAGTCGGCCAGTTCGAGGTTGGGGGCGACGAACACGGCCATCGCCATCCCCTGCTCGAGCAGCTGCGCTTGCACCGAACGACCGTCGGGCAGGTAGAGATAGGACAGCCGGCGGCCGTAGCGGTCCTCGCCCTCGCTGGCATCGACCACGGTCACGCGGTTCTCGGACTCGGCCAGCAGCGCGCGCAGGGCCTGCGTCGCCTCGTTGGCATAGGGCTCGTCATCCGCACCGTCGCGCCCCAGCTCGGGGGTGTCGATCCCGACCAGCCGCACGCGATCGCCGTTGGTCAGGCGGACGGTATCACCGTCGTTGACGTGGCCGACCGTGGCGGACTGGCTCGCCAGTTCGGCCGGCGGGGCACAGTCGCCCGCGGGCGACCGGGGCGATTCCTCGGCCACGCAACCGCTGGAGACGACCAGCGCGGCAAGCAACCAGGCCAGGCCCATCGAGCGCGCACGAAAAAGGGCACCCGGAAAACCCGCAGTGCCCTTTCGCTGCGTCCGGCCGAACGGCAGGAACGCGACCATGACGGTCTTACTTCTTCTTCTGGCCGTAGCGGTTGCGGAACTTGTCCACCTGCTTGGCCATGCTGCCCTCGGAGCGCTTGCCGGTGAAGAACGGGTGGCTCGCGGAGGACACATCGATCTTGACCAGCGGGTACTCGTTACCGTCTTCCCACTTGATGGTTTCCTTCGACTTCATGGTCGAACGGGTCAGGATGGCGAAATCCGCCGCGACGTCCTGGAACACCACCGGCTGGTAGTTCGGGTGAATGCCTTCTTTCATCTCGATTCTGCCCCTGGGTATAGGTTCGAAAGTTGGGTCGGATGCCGCCGGGGCCGCATCTCAGGTTGATCGTCTTCGGGTTTTGCCCCTGCGGGGCCGCCGCCCCGGCGCCCGCTCCGGGCTCGGCAATCGCCACGGGCGTACGCGGCCGGGACGGCCAAGGCGCGAGATTCTACCCAAACTCCGCCCGGCGCACAAGCCACCTCGGGCGATGAGATCACCACGCTCAGGGCGTGCGTGCCAGTGCCCATACGGCGACCGACTCGACCCCGCCGCGACGCAGCGCCGAGGCCAGCGCGCGGGCGCTCGCCCCCGTGGTGAACACGTCGTCGACGATCGCGACCCGCCCGGGCAAGGCCCCGTCGGCCACAAAGGCCCCGCGCAGGGTCGCGCGGCGGGCCGACGCCGACAGTGCGGTCAGCGAGCCGGTGTCGCGCAGCCGCCGCACGCCGTGGCGCAACAGCGGCACCCCGGTCGCCCGCGCCACGCCCTCGGCCAGGAGCCACGACTGGTTGAAGCCCCGCCGGCGACGTTGGCGCGAGTGCAGCGGCATCGCCACCAGCGCCTCCACTCCGACCGCCGCCGCGTCGGCGACGACGGCATCGGCCAGGGTCGCTTGCAACAGGGGCAGGACGCTGAAATCCTGACGGTACTTGAGCCGATGGATCAGCGCGCGCACCGGGGGGTTGAGATCGACCGCCGCCAGCACGCGCTCGAACGGCGAAGCCCGTCCGACGCAGGCCGCGCAGGTCTCGGCGGTCCCGTCCCCGGCAGCCAGTGTCAGCCCGCAGGCGCGGCAACGCGGCTGCCCCAGCGCGGCGCGCCATTCACGGCGGCAGTCCGGGCACAGCCCGTCGGGGTCGAGGGTGTCGAGACGACAGAGATGACAGGGCGCTTCGAACCAGCGCCGCCGTCGCGAGGGCATCCATTCCATGCTAATCTGCATTCCATGCGCATATTTAGAGGTCGCAGCATCATGAACCACGACGCGTCCGCCGAACACCTCGAAAGCAACGACGAACACGTTCCCACCCGCATCTCCGGCAAGTCCGCACGGCGGGCGGCCACCTGGTTCAACTGGGGAAATATCGTCGCGATGATCGTGCCGCTGCCGCTGGCGATCTTCTGGACCGGCCTGTCCATGCTGATCTACGCCCTGAACAAGCACCACCCGAACCCCAAGGTGGGCCATTACACCCAGTGGGCCGCCTATCGATTCTACTTCATTGCCGGCACGGCGGTGGTCATCGGCACGTTCGCCCCGCCCAGCCTGACCTTCTATCTCGTGCTGTGGGCGATCTCCGCGGTGATCATCATCCCCTGGTCGCTTTACGATCTGTACCGGATCAAGCAAGATACCTGGGAAGATTCCTTCACCGAACCGACCGAATCGTTCGAGGATCACTGATTCCCATGTCCCGCCCGCCCTGGCGCAAGCAGCAAGCGCTCGACCTGTTCGAAAAGCCCTTCAACGACCTGCTTTTCCAGGCCCAGACGGTGCATCGCGAGCACTTCGACCCCAACGCGGTCCAGGTCAGCACCCTGCTCTCGATCAAGACCGGCGCCTGCCCGGAAGACTGCAAGTACTGCTCGCAGAGCGCCCGCTACGACACGGGCCTCGAGCGCGAGCGCCTGCTGCCGCTCGACGAGGTGCGCGTTGCCGCCCGCCGGGCCCGCGAGAAAGGCGCCTCGCGCTTCTGCATGGGCGCGGCCTGGCGCAACCCCACCGACACCCAGCTCGAGCGGGTCATCGACATGGTGCGCGTGGTCAAGGAGACCGGCATGGAGGCCTGCGTCACGCTCGGGATGCTCAAGCCCGAACAGGCCAGCCGCCTCAAGGAAGCCGGGCTGGACTACTACAACCACAACATCGACACCTCGGCCGAGTACTACGACCAGGTGATCACCACCCGTTCGATCGACGACCGCCTCGAGACGCTCGACCACGTCCGGGAGGCGGGCATCAACGTCTGCTCCGGCGGCATCCTCGGGATGGGCGAGTCGCGCGAGGATCGCGCCTCGTTCCTGACCACGCTGGCCAACCTCGAGCGACCGCCGGAGTCCGTGCCGCTGAACATGCTGGTGCGCATCCCCGGCACGCCGATGGCCGACGTGCCGGCGCTCGACCCGATCGAGTTCATCCGCACCATCGCCGTGGCCCGCATCATGATGCCGAGCTCGCACGTGCGCCTGTCCGCCGGTCGCGAGGGCCTGAGCGAGGCCATCCAGGCCTGGTGCTTCTTCGCCGGGGCGAACAGCATCTTCTACGGCGAGAAGCTCCTGACCACCGAGAACGCCGATGCCGAGGCCGACGAGGCGATGTTCGCCAAGCTCGGCCTGACCCCGCTGATCCCCGAGGGCTGCCAGCTCGACGAACCGGCCGACAACGCGCCGGCCTCCGTCTCGGCCTGATCGGCAACGACCCGACGGCCATCGCGGGCCGCGACTGACCAACCGGTCGGCCGCGGCCCGTTTCGTTTGGCAGGCCGAGCAATCAAGGCCCCACTTCGGGAGCGGGCCCTGCCCGCGAAGGCCGCAGCAGCGGCCGCTCCGTTATCAGGCCGCCAACAGCCCATGAAACGGACACGGGGACCCGCGCCTCGTGGCGCGGTTCGCTTGCAAGGCAAGCTCCCACAATGGGGCCGCTGTTCGGCGCGGCTTCAGCCGCGATGGCGTGGTGGGCGTATTCGGCCATCGCGCCTGAAGGCGCCCCTACCGGTTCACCTGATCGCTACTCGCCGGCTCGACCCCGACCTCCACCTCGTCCGGCGCGAGGCACACTTCGTCATTGCAGGCCTGCAGGTCGAGGCGCAGGCGCGTCGGCGTCGCGCCGGCCACGGGCACCCGCAGCTCGAGCATGCCCTCGTAGACGTCGATCGCCGAACGCGCGAACTCGGCGCGGAACGCCTTGCCCGCGGGGTAGTCGATCGCTCCGATCTCGCCGTCCACGGCCGTCACGCGAGTGGGCACCAGGAAGTCCTCGCTGGCCGGATTGGCATTGACGTGAAAGCCCTCGTCGATCTCCACTCGCACCACGATGGCCGCGCCGTCCTCGACCTCGCGCGCCTCGACCGTCACGTGGTCCCGCGTCTCGCCCGGCCCACCGTCGCCCTCGTCGGCCTCGGCGAGTCGTGCCGCCTCGCGCGCCACCACCTCGGCGCGTGACGGGCGGGCCAGCTCGCCGACGAGAAAGCCCCAGTCGCCCGGGGCAGCGTCCACCTCGGCGGCGAACCCGGCCAGGGCCCGCACCGCCCGGGCCTGGCGGACCGGTTCATCGAGCGACAGGCCGAGATCGAGCAGGAACACCACCGCCTGCGAGTGACCGGAGGGGGCGACGTCATCGCCCTCCGGCGGCGGGCTGAGCGGCAATCCGCCGCCCGATTGCGGCGGGCGTTCGTGCAGCCGCCCCGACTCGTCGAGGTAGTCCCGCTCGATCGCCGCGGCAATCCTTTGAGCGCGGAACAGCCAGCGAAGGTCGTGGCTCGACCCGTAGAGTGCCAGCATCAGCCGGCCGGCGGCCGCGTAATCGGCGAGAAACGCCTCGCCGGAGACCTCGCCGTCGTAGGCCTGCCGATTCAGGCGGCGCTCATCGGCATCCCAGAGCCTCGCCCAGAGCCAGTCACCCACCGCCTGCGCCCGCTCGTGCCAGTCGCCCCGGTCGAGCGGCTGGGCGGCGGCGAGCAGGCCCAGCCCGGTCAGGGCATTGAACTCGGCGACCTGCTTGCGATCGCGCCTGGGCAGGCCGCGGGCCTGGCGGGCCTCGAGCAGGGCGGCGTAATCGGCCTCGAAGGCCTCGATCGACTCGGCCAGCTCGCCTGCCTCGAAGGCGGAAAAGGCCCGCCCCACGTCGAGGTTCACCGCCCCGCCATCGGGCAGTTCGTGGTCGATGCGACTCTCCGGCAGATCGACCAGTTCGTGCCAGTCGAGAAATGCCTCGGCCTCATCGCCGAGCCGCTCGCGGATCTCCTCGGCGGAGAAGACGTAACTCCCGCCCTCGATGCCGTCGATTTCGGCGTTCTCGGCGGTGAAGAAACCGCCGTCGTCCGCCCACATGCGCCGCTCGAGGTAGTCGACGCTGCGCACGGCCACGTCGTCGAACCAGTCCTCCTCCAGCCGCTGTCCGGCACGGGCATAGATGCCGACCAGCTGGGCGTTGTCGATCAGCATCTTCTCGAAATGGGGAATGGCCCATTCGGGATCCACCGTATAGCGATGAAAACCGCCGCCGACATGATCGAACAGCGCCCCGACGCTCATCGCCGCCAGTGTCTGGCGCAGCATTTCCTCGGCCGTCGCGCCCAGCTCCTCGTCGTCGAGCGCAGCGACCAGCAGACCCAGGCGCGGCGACTGCGGGAAACGGCTCGACTGCCCCGGCGGGGCGAAACCGCCCACCAGCGGGTCGAACTGCCCCTCGAGCGCCTCGAGCGCGCGCGACCGCCAATCGACCAGGTCGATGCGCTCGGGCGCCATCCCCGCGCTCGCCCCGTCGCGCAACTCGGCGGCGGTCTGCTCGGCACGCTCGAGCAACGGGTCGCGATCATCCTGCCATTGCGTGGACAGGCGCTCGAGGATCTCCGGGAAGCTCTCGCGGCCGGGCAGCGGCTCGGGCGGGAAATAGCTGCCGGCGAAGAACGGCTCGAGGTCCGGGGTGAGAAAGACGTTGTTGGGCCAGCCGCCGCCCTCGCCCAGCGCACGCGTGGCGGCCATCAGCACGCGGTCGAGATCCGGGCGCTGCTCGCGATCGACCTTGATGTTGACGAAACCCTCGTTCATCGCGCGGGCGATCTCGGGGTCTTCGTAGAGCTCGCGCTTGGCGACGTGGCACCAGTAGCAGGTGGAGTAGCCCACCGAGACGAAGATCGGCTTGTCCTGCTCGCGCGCCAGGGCCAGCGCCTGTTCGCCCCAGGGATACCAGTCGACCGGATTGTCGGCGTGGTCGCGCAGGTAGTCGGAGGCGGTCCCGGCAAGCCGATTATCGGCAACCACCGGACCACCGGCCATCAGGCCCAGCAGCACGAATGGCAGCAAAAGCGTGGGCAATCGACTCATGGGGACGAACTCGTTGAAGGATAGACTCCAAGAATGGCACAGCCCGTCGTGCAATGCGGCATCAGGCAAGCCGTCCAGGTGGAGACTCTGCGCGAATGCCACTCTGGCCCGGGCATTCGCGCAGAGTTTCCCTTGGCAGTGCTAGTCTTGCCCCTCTACTCCCTTTTCATGCAGGACACGACATGTTCGAAGCCGCCGAACTCGGCCGCCGCCTTTCCAAGGCCGACTTCAAGGCCGCCGTGCCCGACCTGCGCCTGCAGTTGCTCGAGGCGCAGCGACAGGCGCGAGCCGCCAACCTGCCCGTGCTGCTGCTGATCAACGGCGTGGCCGGCGCCGGCAAGGGCGAGCTGGTCAACCACCTGCTCGAATGGCTGGACTCGCGCGGCGTGCAGACGCACGTGTTCTGGGACGAGACCGACGAGGAGAAGCAACGTCCCCGCTGGTGGCGTTACTGGCGGGCGATGCCGGGTGGCGGCGAGATCGGCGTGCTGTTCGGCGGCTGGTACCAGCATCTGATCGAGGACGCCCAGCAAGGGCGACTGGCCGAGGACGGGATCAGCGGCGAACTCGAGCGCATCCGCGAGACCGAGCACATGCTGGTCAATGGCGGTGTGCTGCTGGTCAAGTTCTGGTTCCACCTGCCGGCGCGCGAACAGGCTCGCCGGGTCAAGGAGCGTCGGCGCGACCCCCAGAGCCACTGGCACATGGCCCCCGAGACGACCAAGGCGGCCGACCACTACGACGAGTTCATCGACATCGCCACCCGCGTCGTGCGCGAGACGGATACGGGCGAGGCGCCGTGGTTCCTGATCGAGGCCACCGACTCGCGCTTCCGCGACCTGACCGCCGGCAAGACGCTGCTGCGCGCCATCGACACCTGCCTGGCCGGCGGCGGCAGCAAGGATCCGGTCAAGGTCTCGCACGCCCCGGCCCTGCCCGAGGCCGACAGCGCCCGGCGCACCATCGTCGACCTTGTGCCCGCCGACCGCGTTCTGGAAAAGTCCGACTACAAGAGCCACAAGCGCAAGCTCGACGCCCGGCTCAACCGGCTCGGCTGGGAGGGATTCGAGGCGCGGCGGCCGGTGGTCGCCCTGTTCGAAGGCTGGGATGCGGCCGGCAAGGGCGGGGCCATCCGCCGGCTCACCGAGGCGCTGGATGCGCGACTCTACCGTGTGATCCCCATCGCCGCGCCCACCGACGAGGAGGCCGACCACCACTACCTGTGGCGCTTCTGGCGACAGATCCCGCGCGATGGCTACTGGAGCATATTCGACCGTTCCTGGTACGGGCGGGTGCTGGTCGAGCGTGTCGAGGGGCTGGCTCCGCAGCCCGACTGGGCGCGCGCATACCACGAGATAAACACCTTCGAGGAGCAGCTTGCCGAGCACGGCGTCACCCTGCTGAAGTTCTGGCTCAACATCACGCCCGAGGAGCAGCTCAAACGCTTCCAGGCCCGCCAGCAGACGCCCTACAAGAAGCACAAGATCACCGCCGAGGACTGGCGCAACCGCAAGCGTTGGGACGACTACAAGGCCGCGATCAACGAGATGGTGATCCGCACCTCCACCGAATACGCGCCGTGGCACATCATCCCGGCCAACGACAAGCGCTACGCCCGCATCGAGGTGATGCGCATCGCCGCCGAGGCGGTCAAGCAGACGCTCAAGCGTGACCGAGACCGCAAGGACTGACGTGACGGCAGCAGGGACGACGAGGCCATGAAATTCAGTCACCACCTGCGCGAGACCCACGGTAGGCAGATCGGGGTGATCACCTTCGCCTTCGGCGTGCTGCTCGCCGGGATGATCCTCGTGGTGGCCAACGGGCTGTGGCAGAACCACCGCCTGCAGGTCGAGCTCCAGAGCGTCACGCAGGACCACGGCCAGCGCCTGCAACTGGCCAGCGACCTGCTGGAGGCGGCCTACAACCGCCACCAGACCATGATCAACCAGCTGCTCACCCACGACCCGTTCGAGCGTGACGCGCTGATGATGGACTACCACAAGTGGGGCAACCGGGTCGGCGAGACGCGCAATGCCCTGATCGCGCGACTGGACGACGAACGCAGCCTGGCACTGATGGAACGACAGGACGAGCAGATCCCGCGAATCGTCGAACTGCAGGATCGTGTGGTGGATCTTGCCGCTCGCGACGACCTCGAACCGGCGATGCAGATCGTGCGCAACGAGCTGTTCGACCTCGACCGCGAGTTCGACGGCGTGATCCAGGAACTGCGGCGCCACGAGCAGGGCCTCATGCAGGCGGCCATCGATCGCGCCCGCGACACCGCCGAGACCTCCCGCCAGTTCATGCTCTGGTTCGGCATCGGCGGCATACTGTTTGCCGCCATCCTGATGGCCACCACCCGGCGCACCTTCCGCCGCCTGCAGCACGATTTGCACGAACAGGCCGAGCAACTCGACCAGACCGGCGAACGCCTGCGCTTCGAGGCCAACCACGACGCATTGACCGGCCTGCTCAATCGCCGCGCGTTCTACGCGCAGGCCGACCACTGCCGGCGTCGCGACGGGTCCGGGTTCGCCCTGGCCTACATCGACCTCGACTGCTTCAAGCCGGTCAACGACCAGTACGGCCACGCCATCGGCGACCACGTCCTCGCCCACGTGGGGGAGAGGTTGCAGGCATTCGCCGGGGACACCGGCCTGGTCGCCCGACTCGGCGGCGACGAGTTCTGCCTGCTGCTTCCCGACGATGACGACCTGCCCCGGCTCGAGGCCGCCCTTCGCGCGGAGCTGGAGCGCCCGCTACAGGTAGACGGCCACCAGGTCGAGCCGCGCCTGAGCATCGGCTGGGCCCGTTGCCCGGCCGACGGCACGGAACTCGACGGGTTGATTACCCGCGCCGATGGGCGCATGTACGAGCAGAAAGGCCAGCGGCGCGACGGACCGGCGGATCGCCGCGAGTCACCGACGACCGGTAGCGACTGACCGGCGGGATCAGGCAGCCGGACTCGTGCCAATCCAGGCGGTCGCGATACCGAAGTAGATCAGGATGCCGCCGATATCGGCGATCGAGGTGATCAGCGGCGCCGAGGCCGTGGCCGGGTCGAGGCGGAAGCGGGTAAGCAGGAACGGCAGCAGCATCCCCACCATGCTGCCGAAGACCACCACGGCGATCATCGACAGGAACACCACGTTGGCCAGCATCGTCCCGCCGTAGAACAGCCCGATGCCCCAGGCCGCCGCCCCCATCGTCACGCCCAGGGCGGTGGCCACGCCCAGTTCCCGGCCCCACAGGCGCAGCCAGTCCTTCGAGGTGACGTCGCCGGTCGCCAGCGCGCGCACCATCATGGTCGCCCCCTGCGAGCCGGCGTTGCCGCCCGAGCCGATGATCAGCGGCAGGAAGAAGCTCAGGACCACCGCCGCCTCCAGCGTCTCCTCGAAGGCCGAGACCGCGCCGGCGGCGAAGATGGCAAGGAAGACCAGCAGCAACAGCCAGCCGATGCGTTTCTTGAACAACTGCAGGACGGACGCGCCGCGCAGGCTCACATGCTGCGCGCCCAGGCCGCCGAGCTTGTGGATGTCCTCGGTGGCCTCTTCCTCGACCACGTCCATCACGTCGTCGATGGTGATCATGCCCAGCAGCACCCCGCTCTCGTCGACCACCGGCAGGGCGGTGAGATCGTAGTGCTGGATCAGCCGGGCGGCCTCCTCGCGGTCCTCGGACACTGCGATGCTCACGGGCGCGTCGCCGAGCAGCGACTCGACCCTCGCCTCGGGATCGCCCAGCACCAGCCGGCGCAGGCCGATCCGGCCGAGCAGCCGGTCGTCCGCGTCGGTGATGAACAGCTCGTCGACCGTCTCGCTGCGCCCGGCGTGCTTCTGCACGTGACGAAGTGCATGCGACAGCGTCCAGGCCGGGTCGAGCGCGATGAACTCCGGCGTCATCAGCCGCCCGGCGCTCTCGGGCGGGTAGCCCAGCAGACGCATCGCCTGTCCCACCCGGTCCGGGCTGAGCCGGCGGACGACCGCCTCGCCCTGTTCGGGCGAGAGATCCTCGAGCAGCGCGGTCAGGTTGTCCGGGCGCAGGCCCTCGATCAGTTCCCGCGCCGTCGCGTCGTCCAGCCGCTCGACCAGCGCGAACTGCTCGCGCGGCTCGAGAAAACCGAAGACCTCGCCCCGCCGTTCCGCCGGCAGCACGTCCAGCACCCGGCGCATCCCCTCCGGGCCCAGCCCGGCCATCGCCCGGGCGATGTCCTGATCGCGCACCGCCGCCAGGTCGTCGCACAAGGCTCCAGCCCCGAGCTCGCCGAGCTCGAAGTGCTCGAACGACTCGGCAAGCTGCTGGATTTTCTCGGACTGCGGCATCGGGGGGCTCCGAACGGGTTGGATGGCCGGGGTGATGACAGGCTATCGGCTTGTGGTACGGCAAGGGGGAATATAGCCGCCAGCGGCGGCTTGTTACCAATACGCCCCTTTTGCCGGACATCACGGCCATGGGGCAGAACCAGCCGGCCGGCCTCGTCCCTGAAGGCCATGTCAGTGACCGTTCCAGGGCGAGGCACAGTTACACGTGTCTTGATGCTGGATGGTGTTTCGCGCGCCGGTTGCGCGAGCAGGCACGGAATTGTCGCCGTGCGCGGCGCGCGAG
>NZ_JBKHFB010000062.1:0-11059 GCF_046540515.1 Guyparkeria sp. | reverse complement strand
GAAGGCCATCAGGTAATTGACGTCGAGATCGCGGTCATTGAGCGAGAACTCGCGGGTGAGCGGGTTGTAGACGATGCCGGTCGAGGCAATCGGCTTGAGCCCGGCCGCCCGGCCCATGCGCGCGAGTTCGCCGGGGCGGATGAACTGGCGGTGGTCGTGCGTGCCGCGCGGCACCATGTTCAGCAGGTATTCCGCGGCGACGATGCCCAGCAGCCACGACTTGGCGTTGCGATTGAGCGTCGAGAGGAAGACGTGCCCGCCGGGGCGCACCGCCTCGGCCAGGGCCTCGATGATGCGCGCCGGCTGCTCGACGTGCTCGAGCATCTCCATGCAGGTGACCACGTCGAACTCCCCGGCATGCTCGGGGGCGAAACGGGTCACGTCCGCGACGCGGTAGTCGATGTCCAGATACTCCGGGGCGTGCTCGCGGGCCACCTCGATCACGTCCTCGGCGAGATCCAGCGCCGTGACCTTCGCCCCGCTGCGCGCCAGTGACTCGGCGAGAATGCCGCCCCCGCAGCCGACGTCCAGCACCGCCTGGTCGCCCGGGTCGCTGTGCTCTTCGATGAAGGCCATGCGCAGCGGGTTGATGGCGTGCAGCGAGGCGAACGGACCGTCGCTGTCCCACCATTGCCGGGCAAGCTGGTTGAAGTGCGCCAGTTCCTCGGGCGAGGCGCTGGAGGCGGTGGTGTCCTGCGATGTCATGGGGCGGTTCTTCGGTGGCATGGCGGGGCGGTGGTCAAAGGGCGTTCCTGATCTCTAGGATCGGGGCGCGCCAGGCCTTCGCTCGCTCGATGATGGCCCGGGCATCCAGGTGGCGCAACCGGCCGTGGCGAAGCAGCGCCTTGCCGTCGACCCAGACGTCGCTCACCTGCCGGCGCGAGGCGCTGTAGATCAGGGTGGATACCGGGTCGAAGACCGGCTGGGTCTCCGGCTCGTCGAGGTTGACGGCCACCAGGTCGGCGCGCTTGCCGGGCTCGATCGAGCCGACGCGGTCGTCGAGCCCGAAGGCCCGGGCCCCGCCGAGGGTGGCCATGTGCAGCGCCTGGTGGGCGGTGACCGCCGAGGCATCGCCGTGAACGTACTTGCCGACCAGCGCGGCGGTGCGCATCTCGTCGAACATGTCCAGGTCGTTGTTGCTCGCCGCCCCGTCCGTGCCCAGCCCGACGTTCACCCCGGCCTCCAGCAGGCGGGCCACCGGGCAGAAGCCGGAGGCGAGCTTGAGGTTCGACTGCGGCGAGTGCAGCACGTGAGCGCCCCTCTGCGCCAGGCGCTCGATCTCCCCGTCCGTCAGCTGCGTCATGTGCACGGCGACCAGGTGCTCGTTGAGCAGGCCGAGGCGATCGAGGCGGGCGAGTGGGCGCTCCCCGGTCTCGGCGACGGCCTGATCGACCTCGTGGGCCGTCTCGTGGACGTGCATGTGTATCGGCAGGTCGAGCTGGTCGCCGATGGTGCGGACCCGGGTCAGCGCCGCATCGCCGACGGTGTAGGGCGCGTGCGGGGCCAGGGCGAAGTCGACGCGCGGGTGGCGGCGCCAGGTGTCGATCAGGTCGATGCCCTTGGCCAGCGCCTCCTCGGGGTCGGCGGACCAGGGGTTGGGGGCGTCGATCACCACGATGCCGAACACGCCGCGCATCCCGGACTCGACGACCGCCTCGATGGCGGCCTCGGGGAAGAAGTACATGTCGGCCAGGCACGTCGTGCCGCCGCGGATCATCTCCAGCATCGCGAGCATGCTGCCGTCGCGGACGAAATCCATGCCCAGCATCTGCCCCTCCACCGGCCAGATGTGATTCTCGAGCCAGGTCATCAGCGGCAGGTCGTCGGCCATGCCGCGCATCAGGCTCATCGCCGCGTGGGTATGTCCGTTGATCAGACCCGGGATGAGCGCGTGCTCGGGAAGGTCGATCCAGTCCCCGGCACCGAGGCGCGCGCGCGCCTGGTCGCGGGGGAGGATCGCCTCGATCTCGCCGTCGCGGACCACCACCGCATGGTCCTCGAGCACGACGTCCTGCGGGGCGACGGGGATCAGCCAGCGGGGGGCCAGGATCTGGGTGGAGTGTTCGGTTGCCATGATGAGGAAGCTGCGCGCCGTTGAGGGTGAATGATAGCGGGGTGTGATGGCGTCAAAGCCTAGCATGTCGGGGCGTGGAGGCCTTTGTCGAAATCGATTGGTTTCATGATATGCTCGGTGACTTGCCCCTCCGAAGCCGTGCCGGTCCGCTCGACCGGACGTGCAGAGCTTCCCTGGGGCACAAAACGCAATGGATTCAATGCGCTCGTCGTCTCGGGGAGCGCATTTTTGGTTTTGTATCGCCCGGAAATGCCGGGCGACATCGGTTTTCGAGGAACGCCGTGAGCGACTTTCTGCTGCCAACCTACAACCGTCAGCCCGTGCACTTCGTCCGCGGCGAGGGCCCGTACCTCTGGGACGAGTCCGGCGCGCAGTACGTCGACGCGGTCAGCGGTATTGCGGTGACCGGGCTGGGTCATGCCCACCCGGACATCGCCGAGGCGTTGTGCGACCAGGCCAGGACCCTGATCCACACCTCCAACCTCTACGGCATTCCGTGGCAGGAGCGGCTGGGCGAGCGGCTCGCCGCGATTTCCGGCATGGACAAGGTGTTTTTCGCCAATTCCGGTGCCGAGGCCAACGAGGCGGCGATAAAGCTCGCCCGCCTGCACGGACGCCGTCGAGAGATCGCCAATCCGAAGATCGCGGTGATGGAGCACAGCTTCCACGGCCGCACGCTGGCCGCGCTGGCCGCGACCGGCAACGCGGCCATCCAGAAGGGCTTCGAGCCGCTGCTCGACGGGTTCGTGCGTGTGCCTTACGGCGACATCGAGGCCCTGGAGCGCGTGGCGGCAGACGAGGCGATCGTTGCCGTGCTGCTCGAGCCGGTGCAGGGCGAGGGCGGTGTCCGTCCGGCGCCGACCGGTTACCTGGCGGCGGTGCGCGCGCTCTGCGATGCGCGGGACTGGCTGATGATGGTCGACGAGGTGCAGACCGGCATCGCCCGCACCGGGCGCTGGTTCGGCTTCCAGCACGAGGGCGACGTGCTGCCCGACGTGATGAGCCTGGCCAAGGGACTGGGCAACGGCGTGCCGATCGGCGCCTGCCTGACCGCCGGGCGGGCCACCGACCTGTTCGGCCCGGGCAGCCACGGCTCGACCTTCGGCGGCAACCCGCTGGTCTGCCGGGCGGCGGCGACCGTGCTCGACGTGATCGAGCGCGACGGATTGGTCATCCGGGCCGAAAAACTGGGCCGACTGATCGCCGAGCGCATCCGCGACGGACTGGCCGATCTGCCCGGTTGCCGCGAGGTGCGCGGGCGTGGCCTGATGATCGGTATCGAACTGGATCGTCCGGCCGGCGAACTGGTCGGCCGCGCGCTGGAGCGGGGCCTGCTGATCAACGTCACCGCCGGCTCGGTGGTGCGCCTGCTGCCGCCGCTGATCCTGAGCGAACCGCAGGCCGAGCTGATCGCCGATCGGGTGGTCGGCCTCATCCGCGACTGGTACGCGGCCAATTGAGATTCCGGAGCCAGCTCGCCGGCGGCTCCCCAACCGACAGAACCGATATCGTTATGTCCACACGTCACTTCCTGAGCCTGTTCGACCTCACTGCGGACGAGTACCGTGCCCTGTTCGAGCGCGCGGGGCAGCTGCAGGCCGCCCGCGAGCGCGGCGAGCGCCCCAGCACGCTCGAGCGTCGCGTGCTGGGCATGATTTTCGAGAAGGCCTCGACCCGCACCCGGCTGTCGTTCGAGTCGGGCATGGCGCAACTGGGCGGGTCGGCGATCTTTCTCTCGCCGCGCGACACCCAGCTTGGCCGCGGCGAACCGGTCGAGGACTCGGCCCGTGTCATGTCGCGGATGGTCGATGCCATCATGATCCGCGCCAACGACCACGCGATGGTCGAGACCTTCGCCGCCAACAGCCGCGTGCCGGTGATCAACGCGCTGACCGACCTCAATCACCCCTGCCAGTTGCTGGCCGACATCTACACCTACCAGCGCCATCGCGGCTCGATCGCCGGCAAGCGCGTCGCCTGGGTGGGTGACGGCTTCAACATGTGCCACTCTTACATAAACGCCGCGCGCACCTTCGATTTCGAGCTGGCGGTCGCCGCCCCGCGTGGTTACGAGCCGGACCCGGACGTCGTCCTCGCGGCCGGTGACCGCGTGACGCTGGTGGGCAGCGCGGCCGAGGCGGTCGAGAATGCCGACCTGGTCGTCACCGACGTCTGGGCCTCGATGGGCCAGGAAGAAGAACGCCAGCGCCGTTTGCGCGATTTCCACGACTACCAGATCAACACCGAACTGATGGCCTGCGCCCAGGACGATGCCCTGTTCATGCACTGCCTGCCGGCCCACCGGGGCGAGGAGGTCACCGCCGAGGTCATCGACGGCCCGCAGAGTGTCGTCTGGGACGAGGCCGAGGCGCGCATGTACACCCAGCAGGCGCTGGTCGAGTTCCTGATCCTGGGTGGGTTTCCGGGCGCCTGAACAACATGCGGCAGCGCCGATTCGCTGAGTGCTTGCCATCGTGGAGGGATCTCATGAGTCTGCCTGCGGAATTGATGCCCGCGGTGCTCGATGCGCTGCCGGATCCCCTGTTCATACTGTCCGAGTCGGGGCGTTACCTGGCGGTCTACGGTGGTAACGACACGGATCACTACCACGACGGTCGTGCGCTGGTAGGAAGGCGTGTCGACGAGGTGATGCCCCCCGAGAAGGCTGCCCAGGTGCTGGAGCAGATCCGGCGTTCGCTGCGGGAAAACCGCCTGATCAAGGTGGAATATCCGCTCGCGGCCCATGAGGTCAAGGGGCTGGAGTCGGCCGATGGTCCCGGTGAGCCGCTCTGGTTCGAGGGGCATATCCAGCCGTTGGCCAAGCAGGTGGACGGCGAGTGGGCCGTGGTCTGGATCGCGCGCAACATCACGCCGCGCAAGGAACTGGAAGAACGGCTCCGGCTCACCAGCGTGCTCGACCCGCTCACTGGGCTCTTCAATCGTCGCAAGCTCCTCGAGGTGCTGATCGAGCGCTTCGCGGCATTGCGACGCTACGGGGAGCCCTGCGCCGTGCTGATGATCGATGTCGACCACTTCAAGCAGGTCAACGACCGGTACGGGCATTCGGTCGGTGACGAGGTGCTGCTCGCGGTCGCCGACATCGGCCGGCGCATCCTGCGCCAGAACGACCTTCTGGCGCGTTTTGGCGGCGAGGAGTTCGTGCTGGTGCTGCCGCAGACGGATCTCGAGCACGCCCGGCAGGTCGCCGAGCGCTTCCGGCGTACGCTGATCGACGGATTGAGTACGGATTTCCCGGACATCCCGCCGGTAACGGTCAGCCAGGGTGTGGCCGTGATGCGCGCCGACGATGTCAGCCACGAGGATTCCCTGCGTCGTGCCGACCAGGCCCTCTACGAGGCCAAGCGCCAGGGGCGGAACCGCGTCATCTGATCGCGGTCCCGGGTCGGTTCTCGGAGCCAGTCTGCGTTATCCT
Source organism: Guyparkeria sp. (assembly GCF_046540515.1). Taxonomy (GTDB): domain Bacteria; phylum Pseudomonadota; class Gammaproteobacteria; order Halothiobacillales; family Halothiobacillaceae; genus Guyparkeria. The sequence goes on along the minus strand of NZ_JBKHFB010000062.1, from coordinate 5,552 downwards.
CCGCGTCAAGTCCTGCATGGAGCGCCACCGTGAACGACCCCTCGACGTCATCGCCCTCCGGTACCTGTCAACCCGCGGGTGCGGCCCGCGTGTTGGTGCAGGGTCTCCGGGACGCCGTCCCCTACATTCGCGAGCACGAGGACCACGTCTTCGTGCTCGCCTTCGGCGGCGAGGCGCTCGACGAGCCGGCGAGCTTCGAGCGCCTGATCCGTGACATCGTGCTGATCGCCGACCTCGGCGTGCGCCTCGTGCTGGTGCCGGGCGCCCGCCCGCAGATCAACCGTCGCTTCCAGGCGGCCGGTTTCGAGGAGCGCTTCCACGACGGCCTGCGCGTGACCGAACCCGAGATGATCGACCCGATCACCGAGGCGGTCGGCGCGGTGCAGTTCGACGTCATCTCCTGGTTGTCGGCCCGCCTGAGCCTCGCCTCGGGCTCGGGGCTCGCCCAGCGGGTACTGACCGGCAACTTCGTCACCGCCCGGCCCATCGGGGTGATCGACGGCGTCGACCTGGGCCACACCGGCGCGGTGCGCCGGGTGGATGTCGACGGGGTGCGCGATGCCCTGGGCGACGGGTCGATCGTGGTGCAGTCGAACATCGGCTACTCGCCCACCGGCGAGCTGTTCAACCTGCGCGCCGAGGACGTGGCCGAGAGCATGGCCGTGGCGCTGGGCGCCGACAAGCTGATCTTCCTGACCGACCCGCTCGACGACCTGCCCACCGCCATGAGTCTCGCCGAGGTCGAGGGGCTGCTCGACCGCGAGGGCGACAACCTGTCGACCGAGTTCCAGCTGCACCTGCACAGCGCCGTGCGGGCCTGCTCGAAGGGCGTCGACCGGATTCACCTGGTCGACCGCGAGGTCGACGGCGCGCTGCTGGTCGAGCTCTACACCCGCGATGGCTGCGGCACCTTGATCACGAGCGAACCCTACGAGCGTATCCGCCCGGCGACGCTGGACGACATCGGCGGGATTCTGGCGCTGATCGAGCCGATGGAACAGGCCGGTGTGCTGGTGCGTCGCTCGCGCGAGCAGCTGGAGCTGGAGACCGATCGATTCGTCGTGATCGACCGCGATGGCGACATCATCGCCTGTGCCGCCCTCTATCCCTTCCCCGATGACGGTACCGCCGAGCTGGCCGCCTTGGTGGTGCATCCCGCCTACCAGGGTGGTGGTCGCGCCGCGCGGCTGCTGGGATTCATGGAAAGCCGGGCGCGCTCGTTGGGCCTGAAATCCCTGTTCCTGCTCTCGACCCAGACCATGGCCTTCTTTCGCGAGAAGGGCTTCGCCGATGAGAGCCTCGACCGGCTGCCGGCCGAGCGCCGCGCGTTTTACAACCTCAAGCGCAATTCGCGGATTTTCCGCAAGTGGCTCTAGCCCCGCTGCCGGTCGTTGCCTGTCGCCCCGAGGTGGGCAGCCCGGCGGGGGCGCGCCTGCAAGCGTTTGTTGCGGAGTGGGGGCTGGGCTGGGTCGACGCGCCCGGTGACGAGCCGGCGCGCTTCGCGTTGGCGATCGAGAACGGGCGCATCGGCCTGATTCCCCCCCTCGACCGCCCGGACCTGGGCTCGCATCCGCTGGTGATCGACTTTGCCGCCGACCCGCGTTTCGCCCGGCCGCTGGCGCGCAAGGATGCCCTGGCGCGGGCGACCGGGTGGAAGGGTGGCTACCGCCCGCCGGTGGTCGATCTCACCACCGGGCTGGGGCGCGATGCCTGGGCGCTGGCGAGTGGGGGTTGCCAGGTCACGGCAGTGGAGCGCCACCCGGTGGTCTGGCTGCTGCTGACCGATGCGCTCGAGCGAGCGGCGGACGATCCGGCGCTGGCGGCGATCGCCGCGCGGATCGCGCCCGTCTTCGGTGACGTGCTCGGCGAACATCCCCCGTCGTTCGCCGTCGATCCCGAGACCGTCTGGTACCTCGACCCGATGTTTCCCGAACGCAAGAAATCCGCGCTGGTGAAAAAACCCATGCGCATCTTCCATCAACTGGTGGGCGAGGACCCGGACGCCGCGGCGCTGTTTGCCTGGGCGCGAGCCCAATCGGGTGCCCGCTGGGTGGTCAAGCGCCCGCCGGGGGCTCCCACCATCGATACGACCGCTCCGGGCATCGATTACCGATCCGGTCGGCTACGCTTCGACGTCTACCTACGGTGACCAAAGCCTCGAGGCAGGCCTCGATGTTCGTGGCTGGGGAGCTGTGCCAACCAATGAACGCGCTGGGGCAACTGTCGGGTCTGTCGATGACCGCTCGCCGACCTGACCTACGGCCGAGGCGATCGAATGGGCAAAGGCGGTGGATTGGCGGATTCACGACCTGATGGTGGAACTTGTGCGGTCGTGAACGTTTCCGATCAGTGAGGGTATCTTCCATTCCAGAAGGGCTTTCCCGGAACGGAGCGTAACGACCAAGCCACCCCGGAGGTGATCCCATGGCCAAGAATCACGGCGAAAGCATTAAAGACGATGAGCAGTACGAGGCCTTGCGTGACGAAGGCATGAACAAGGAAAAGGCGGCGCGTATTGCTAACACCGAACGCTCCAAGGCCGGTCGGCGGGGTGGAAAGAGTGATCGCTACGAAGACTGGAGCAAGGAGGCCTTGTACGAGAAGGCCCAGGAAGTCGGTATCGAGGGCCGGTCGAAAATGGACAAAGGCGAGCTGATCCGTGCCTTGAGGCGTTAGCGCAAACCCCGGTTGGACGGATACGAACGGGGTTCAGGCCTCGGTGCCGGTGGCCGGGTCGTCGAGGTCGAGCGTCAGATGCTCTTCGGGGATGCGATCCGCGCCCCAGGTGCGGTGCACCATGGCGATGACGCGATCGAGCGAGTCCTGCGGCACGGCGGCGAGTTCACCGTGCTCCAGCGGATCGTAGTGGAAGATGTACAGCCGGGAGGCGAACTCCTCGAAGGGCAGGGAGGATTCGCCGAAGCGCTCGCCGTGACCGGCGGTGCTGACCTCGACGCCGTCCCCCCAGTTCTGTCCGCTGTCGTTGTTGGGGTTGTAGAAGTACGCCCGCATGACGTCCTGCGGATCGAGCGACACCCGCAGCAGGGTGAGCGCGTGCCAGCCGATGAAGCGCGCTGCGCTGTCGGTCGCGGCGATACCGATCGGCTGCGGGTGGATCAACGGCTGGTTGCCGTTGTAGTAGGGGTGATAGCTCGCGTAGAAGTGACGCAGGAACTCCTCCAGTGCCTCGAGCTTGCCGCTGGCGACATTCACGTTGATACGAAAGCCGCGCCCGGTCCACCAGCCGTGGAACTCCGGGTTGATCCAGCGGTGCGGGTCGCCCTCGCGACCGATGCAGCGGCGACCCATCTCGGCGTAGATGCGATCGAGGTGCGGTACCACCAGCAACGACACGGGATCGAGGTCGATCGGCAACGTCGTCGCGACACCGCTGAGCGAGGCCATCGAGGAGACCGGCTGGCCCTCGAAGTGGATGATGATCTCGTCGTCGCGCGCCGCCCAGGCCACCATCTGCAAGAGATAGTCGGGGTCGTTATAGGCCCACATGGACAAGGCGCGGGCCGACTGGCAGGTGGGGTTGTTGCCCTGGCCAACGCCCAGTGGTTGACCCAGCATGCAGAGCACGCCCTCGAGCAGGCGGGTGCGCGGCGGCACCGTCTCGCCGAAGGCGATCGCGAGCCGCTCGCGTGACCAGGCCGACAACGGCAGGCTCAGTTGCCGCCACAGGGCCGGGGCCACCGGCGACTGGTAGAGAATCCCGCGCTCGAGCATCAGTGCCAGGCCGTAGATGGCCTGGGCGGTTTCGGGGAACACCGTCTGCTCGATCAGCGCGTGCACCAGCCCGCTGTAGCAGAGCAGACAGTCCCGCCCGGTCGACGACAGCCCCATGGCCTCGGACAGCAGGTGGTCGCCGTGATCGGCCAGGTGACGAATCAGGACCGAGTGGTAGGGCGAGACCAGGCCGGTGTCGTGCATGGCCCGCGCGAAGCCGGTGGCCTCGTTCTGCAGGGCCACGCTGTCCATGCTTTCGAGGCGCTCGCGGTAGACCTCGACACCGGGATCCTCGCGACAGGCCTGGGTGGGACCGAACAGGCTGCTGACCAGGCGGTCGGCGCCCTGGCCGCTGCTGCCGAGGTCGATATCAGGGCTGGCCTGGCAGATGGCGATCTGCGTGATCATCTGCTTGACCGGCTCGGTCTGGATCGGCCGCTGTTGCAGGATCCGCCAGATCTCGTCGATCAGCTGGTCGATGATGTGCTCGTAGCCGATCCGCTCGGCCAGATGCCCGAGCAGGGCGCGTGACAACAGCGCGAGACGCCCCTGGCTCTCGCGCTCGGCCTCGCTGGGCGGCATGAACAGCCGTTGCAGGTTGATCGCCAGCACCTGGGTCAGGTGATGGTGGGCGTTCTCGGCCGAGAGCGTGGGATGCAGGTAGGCACCGCGGGCCACGGCGAGCATGCGCAGGTCGCTCAGGGCCTCGATCACCACGGTATCCGCATCACTGCTGCCCAGCGCGTGGGCGGAGAGTGACGGGATCAGGATCTCGGGGTAGGCCCAGTCCGACCCCTGGAACGTGCCGGCGGCCTCGATGGCCTGCGCGCGTGCCTCGACGGCTGCCGGGCCACCTTCCTGAAGCAGTACCCGCTTGGCCCCGTCCAGCACCCGGCGCAGCCGCGCGGGCTTGGAGAACTCGGGGGCGGCGTCGAGGGCCTCGATCGCCTCGTCGAATCGTTGCAGGAGTCCGGGCAGGAGGGGCCCGGCCCGCTGTTCCTGGGCTTCATTGATCACGTGGACTCCTGGTGCCCGGGATGTGGCGCAGGATTATACATAGAAGTCCAGATCCTCTTGGCGCTTGAGCAGATCGCGCATGGTGTGCGGATCGTCGCCGAAGAAGTAGATCAGGCCCCAGTGCGTGCCGAAGGCGGTGCGCTTGGTGACGGTCTCCTCGAGCGGCGGGGTCAGTTCATGCGACTCGAAGTAGGGGTGATCCTCGGTCTCGGCCGGCATCTCCAGCTTGCTGACCACGCGCCGACGCGGGTAGACGCCGAAACAGCCGGCGACGCCCTTGGCATCCACGACTTCCTTGGGGAAGAACGCGGTGATCTCCTCCTCGGTGGTCTTGGGGTCGAAGGACAGGATCAGGCCCTGGTAGGCGTTGAAGCCGTAGGCGCGTTCCAGCAGCTCGAACACCTTGAAGCCCGGCGGGCGGTAGGCCACCTCGCCGAAGTACATCTCGCCGTCGTTGGTGACGAAGTATTCCGGGTGGATGAAGCCGAACTCGATGTCGAACGTCTTGATCAGCTTCTCGATCTGCGCGGTGATCTGGGCACGGTACTTCTCGAGTTCCGGCGTTGCCGGGACGAACACCGAGTAGCCGAGCGTCACGTACTCCGAGATGTTGAGGAAGCGGATCTTGCCGTTGTGGACCCAGGCCTCGACGGCAAACTCCCAGCCGTCGAGGTGGGATTCCATCAGCACCGGAAATTCCTCGTCCGGGATGGTGTCGACCTCGTCGGGCGTGCGGATCACGCGGTGCCCCAGGCAGCCGGCCTTGTCGAAGGCCTTGAGGTGGATCGGGTCGTTGGGGTCGC
>NZ_JBKHFB010000061.1:0-11062 GCF_046540515.1 Guyparkeria sp. | reverse complement strand
TATTCCGAGGAACAGATCCGTGCCGCCGAGGAGTACCTCAAGGAGGTCGGCGCGGATGACATGAGTCTCGATAACCGCAACGGTCGCAATGCGCTTCCGGAGAAGGTGCGAGCGCTCAACCCCCACGAGCGAGGCATTCGGATCCTAGAGGGGGTCTACCTCGATTTCTTCGCCAAGGAGCGTCTGGCCCTGATCGTGCCGCGTTACAGCCAGCAACTGCCGTTGACGTGGATCAAGGAAGGGGCGCGGCTGGTGATCATGCGCCGCTATGCCGACGAGAAATTGGGCATCCGCCAGATCGTCGAGGGGTTGGTTGTCCAGGTCAAGGAGGCACGTCGAGACGATGACCCCTCCCAGGGCATGGTCCTGATCATGCACATCAACCGTCAGCGCCAGTTCGAGCCCGGTGAAAACCCCGGTTGATTCATGGCTGACTCATGATCACCCACCCCATGACGTCGTCCGAGTCGCCAGCCTTGCCAACGTTGTCAACACCGCTTACTTGGCCTATCTAAAGGTGTCGTGTGTCGTTGCACGAACCGTCACACGGGTGAGTCGTGGGCGTGGTCATGGACAACGCGGAGGAATCGCCATGAGCAGTCGGGATGAACTGGTCGAAAAGTACGCACAGGAGATTCGGGAGAAATTTGGCGAGACCCCGGATCGCGACCTGCTGGAGCGTGTAGTCGCCGGGCTGGGGCCGGCGGTTTACAACGCCGATGCCTCGATTGTCGCGGCGAGTGACTCGGGCGAGGTCGAAAGCATCAAGACGCATTTTCTGGTCAAGAAGCTGGGCCTGACCGACGGCCCCGAGCTCGATGCGGCACTGAACCAGGTGTTCGACCAGTACGGTCGATCCAATCGGCACAAGTATCGAGCTGTCGTCTACTACCTGCTGACCCGGCACTTCGGCCGGGAGGCGGCCTACCCCTGAACGAAAACCTCAGCACGACAGCAAAAAACCCCGCCCTGCGGACAGGTCGGGGTTTCGTCGTTTCATGCCAGCCGGCTGGCCCACCGATAGTCGGTCGTGATCAGTCGTCCAGGCTGAGTGCCGGGTAGACGCCGTTCTCGTCGTGGACCTCACGGCCGGTCAGCGGCGGGTTGAACACGCAGATCAGACGCATGTCCTCGCTGCCGCCGCGCAGGTAGTGCTTGTCGGCTGCCGGGTCGTTGAGGAGATACATCATCCCGTCGCGGATCGGGTAGGTGACATCGTTGTTGATGTCGTGGATTTCCCCGTTTCCACCGACGCAGTAGACCGCCTCGATGTGGTTCTGGTAGTGGATGTAGGTCTCCGTCCCGGCACGGATGATGGTGTCGTTGTAGGAGAAGCCGACCTTGTCGTCGGCCAGGATCAGGCGGCGACTGACCCAGTTGCCGTTTTCCGCTTCGACTTCGCGGTCCGTGCCGATGATGTCCCGGTCAAGATAACGTACGAGCATGTTTGACTCCGTAACTGGTTGAGGGCCCCGTCGGTCGAGACGGGGCAGCGTCGTTCGGGTATATCAGCCCTTGCGAGCGGCTGCGGCCGCGTCGACGGACTCGTCGAGCAGATCCAGGCCCTTGTTCAGCTCGGCTTCGCTGATGGTCAGCGGCGCCAGGAACTTGATCACCTGATCGTCGGCACCGGCGGTCTCGGCCAGCAGGCCGCGCTTGAACGCCTCGGCGGAGACTTCATTGCAGAAGTCCTCGGCATCGGACTGGAGCCCCCAGATCATGCCCAGACCGCGGACGTCGGAGATCAGATCCTTGTGGCGTTCGGCGATGGCCTGGAAGCGCGCCTCGACCTTCTCGCCCTTGGCGACGATCTCCTTGGAGAACTCGTCGGTTTCCCAGCGCTCCAGGGCGGTCGCGCCGGCGACGAAGGCCAGCGAGTTGCCGCGGAAGGTGCCGGTGTGCTCGCCCGGCGACCACTGGTCGATGTCCGGGCGCATCAAGACGATGGCCATCGGCAGGCCGGTGCCGATCGACTTGGAGATGGTGACGATGTCCGGCTGGATGCCCGCGCGCTCGAAGCTGAAGAAGTTGCCGGTGCGGCCGTTGCCGACCTGGATGTCGTCGACGATCAGCAGGATGTCGAGGTCCTTGCACATCTTGTCGAGCTTCTTGAGCCACTCGACCGAGGCGACGTTGATGCCGCCTTCGCCCTGGATGGTCTCGACCACGATGCCGGCCGGCAGGTCATAGCCGGAGCTCGCGTCCTCGTAGTACTGGCGCATCATGTCGATGCTGTCCATCTGGCCTTCGCCGGTCGGGTCGAAGTAGTTGTCGTACGGCATCTTGGTGACGTTCAGCGGCACGCCGTAGAAATCGTCGTGGTAGAACTCGTTGCCGGTGACGGCCAGCGCGCCCAGGGTGTGGCCGTGGTAGGCGTTGGTGAAGGAGACGATCTTCGAGCGCTCCTTGACCTTGCGCGCCAGCTTCAGCGCCGTCTCGACGGCGTTGGTGCCGGTCGGGCCGACGAACTGGACCTTGTAGTCGAGACCGCGCGGCTGAAGGATGGTTTCCTGCAGTTTCTTGATGAACAGGTACTTGGCGTCGGTCGCCTTGTCCAGCGCGTTGGTGACGCCGTCACGCTCGATGAAGTCGATGATCGCCCGCTTGATGGCCGGATCGTTGTGGCCGTAGTTCAGGGAGCCGGCGCCACCGAAGAAGTCGATGTAGGCCTTGCCCTGATGGTCCCACATCGTGGCGTTCTTGGATTTGACGAAAATGGTCGGGAACGAGCGGATGTAACCGCGAACGTTGGACTCGTATTTCTCGAACAGGTCGATGTTCATCACAGGTCCTCGTCTTGAGCGTGAAAAGTGAAAAAGATGATAGGCGCATGCGCTGCCGCCGGCCACTTGAATTGCGGCCGGCGTCGGCGTGGATCAGAGATCGATGACGTAGAGGTCTTCCGGCTGGTGGCCATCGCCGAGAAGCTCGCTGGAGAGGTAGGGCTCGCTGCGGATCGAGCGTCCCAGCTTTTCCGCCCAGCGCGTGAACAGGGCCTTGGAAGCCGGGTTGTCGGGGGCGATGGTCAGTTCGATGCGCTTGATGTCACCGAACCAGTCGCGTTCCTGGAGGGCGCCAAGCAGGCGGGAGGCGACGCCCTGGCCGCGGGCGGAGGCGTCGACGCCGATCTGCCAGACGAACAGGGTGTCGGGGTTGTCCGGCAGGCGGTAGGCGGTGACGAAACCCACGAGGTCATCGCCGTTTTCCGCGATGGCGCAGGTCGAGCGGAAGTGGTCCGCGAGCAGGAAGTAGAGGTAGGCCGAGTTGAGGTCGAGCGTGCCCGCTCGCTGGATCAGTTGGTGAATCCGACCCCCATCCTCGAGGCGCGGTTCACGAAAATGAATCGTCATGCCGTTTTGCCTGTCCGCGTTACGTTTCCAGCCGCGATCAGGTCCGTATAAATGAGCGACCATTATAGGGCATGGGGCGCAAAGCTCAACCGGTCAGCTCGGTCGAGGCGGCGGGCCGATGGCCCTGTAACGCCGCTGTCATGCGGTTTTAACCGACATGAGGCTCGCCCTGATTCGTCCCGTGTGGTGAGGGGCGTCTTGCCGGCGGCTAGCGTGTTCGTGGGGGCGAGACGACCGCATGCCGGGCGTTGACCGGGCGGTGCGTTCGTGGGGGCAAACGCCTACTGAATGTCCCGCGGTGCGTGGCGATGGAAGGTCAGGGGAAGGTCATCCGGTGGCAGGTGGGCAATGTCGGCCAGCGAGTAGCGATCGAGCACCCCCCAGAAGGCATCCAGTGCCTCGCCTAGGATGGGCGCGAGCCGGCAGCTTGGCGCGATGCGGCAGTCTCCGCCCTCGTTGAAGCATTCCACCAGGTCCCAGTGACCCTCCATGTCGCGTGCCACGGCGCCGAGCGAGATCGACCCGGCGGGGCGGGCCAGGGTCAGCCCGCCGCCCTTGCCGCGTCGCGCCTTGATGTAGCCGCGGGCGGCGAGCGCGTTGGCCACCTTCATCAGGTGGTTGTAGGAGATACCGAAGTAGTCGGCGATTCCCCGGATCGTCGGGAGGGCCGCCGGCTTGCCCGACGGGCGGGCCGGGTCATCGGTCTCGACCTCACGGACGGACTGATCCGCGAGGTACATCAGGAGCCGAAAGGCAAAATCCGTCTGTTGATTGAGCTGCATGGTATCCGCTATCGCGAGGGTTCGGGGCGCGTGGTTTGTAATATGCGCACAGTATGCATATTCTGACCGGCCGGTACCAGTCACTCGGGAGAGCCCCGATGCAACGCCACCACATCCTCCGGTCGTTATCCCGAGATCATCGCCTGGCCCAGGGGAGCCCCTGCACGATCCGATGGCGCCTGCAGCGGGACGGTCCGGATGCCGACTTGCGTGGTGACCTGGGCGGACGACGCGACGAGTTGGCGGCCCATTTCGCCACCGAGGAATCGATCGGCCGCGAGGCATTGCTGCAGTGCCCCGAAGACGAGGTGCGGGCCGGACAACTCGATCGCATTCGGTGCGAGTCGTTCCATCACCGCGGCTGGCGGGGTAACGTCCATGCGTGACTGGCGTCAATGGCCCGTGCTCTCGGTCGGGTTTCGGCCGTGGTTCCTGCTGATGTTGGGGTTCGCGACGATCGCGATGGCCCTGTGGGCCGGCGTCTGGATCGTCGGGGGGTGGGGCGCGGCCACGCAGGGGGTGTTCGGCAGCGGTCGGCTCGACTGGCGCTGGCACGCCCACGAGATGGTCTTCGGCGTCGGCATGGCGCTGGTCGCCGGTTTCCTGACCACCGCCGCGCAGAACTGGACCGGCCTGCGCGCCTGGCACCCGGTCGGCCTGCTGGCGGTGCTGGGTACTTGGATCGCCGCGCGGCTGGCCTTTCTCCTGGTCGGTGCCGACCCGTTGTGGCCCTATCTCCTGTCGATGGCCGCCGAGCTGGGCATACTGTTCGTCGTCGCCCGCCTGATCCTGCTGTCCCGGCAGTGGCACAACCTGTTGTTCGTGCTGGCGCTGGCCGGCATGGTGTTGGCCGATGCGCTGTTCGCCGTGCAGCGGCACGACGGTGGATTGGCCGGCATCCACGGGTGGCTGGGGTTGCTGCCGGTCGTGGCGATGCTGCTTTTTGTCGCCCAACGCGTGGTGCCGCCGTTCTCGGCCAATCGGCTGGACATTGCGCCCCGGCGCACCGGGCGTTACGTGGCGGCCATTCTTGGTGGTGGGCCGTTGGTTATGTTGGTCGCCATGCTGGCCGCTCCATTACTGCCCAACACCGCGCCGCTGGTCGCGGCCGGGATCGCCGGCGTGGTTTTCTTCACCGGCGGCTATGCCCTGATGCGCTGGTGGCACCGGCTGGTGCTCGCCGAGCCGATGCTCTGGCTGCTGTTTTTGGGCGTGGCAGTGGTGCTGGTCGGACTGGCGTGGCTGGCGGTGGTGTTGGCGGGACTGCCCGCGGGCGGGCTGGACGGACCGGTGCATGTGCTGGGGCTCGGCATGCTGGCGGTGATGGCGATGGGCATGATGACGCGGGTCAGTGCCGGGCACACGGGGCGGCCGATTCACCTGCCGCGCTCGTTGCGCCCGGTGCTGGTCGGGTTGCTGGCCGTGGTGATGGTGCGCCCGCTGTTGTCGATCTGGCCGGGCCTGACGCCCGCCTGGCTTGCGCTCACCGCCGGCGGGCTGGCGCTGGTCTATCTCGTCATGCTGATCGTCATCGGCCCGTGGCTGGTGGCCGAGCGCGCCGATGCGCGCCCGCCGGTGCGGCCGCGGTAGCGGGCCGTCACAGCCTTAGATCACTTTCGAGAACCGTTGGCCGTCGAGCGTGCCGTGGTACTCGTCGAAGGCCATGCACACGTTGCGGATCAGCAGGCGTCCGCGGGGTTGGACCTCGATTTCCTCGGGGGTAATGGTGACCAGCTCGTCGGCCGCCATGTCGGAAAGCTCGGCGAGCGCATCGCTGAAGTGCGTGGCGAAATCGATGTCAAAGCGGGCCTCGACCTCGGAAATCGACAGCCGGAAATGACAGATCAGTTCGGTGATCACGTGCCGGCGCAGCACGTCTTCCTCGGTGATCGCCACGCCCTTCTCGATCGGCAATCGACCGGCCGCCAGCGCCTCGTGGTAACGGTCGAGCTCCTTGACGTTCTGGCTGAACGCACCGCCCACCTGGCTGATCGACGAGGCGCCCATGGCGACCATGTCGCACTCGGCGTGGGTGGAATAGCCCTGGAAGTTGCGTTGCAGCGTACCCTCGCGCTGGGCGATCGCGAGCGGGTCGTCGGGCTTGGCGAAGTGGTCCATGCCGATCAGGACGTAACCGGCCTGCTGCAGGTAGCGGATGGTCGAGCCGAGGATGTCGAGTTTCTCCGCCGGGCTGGGCAGGTCCTCGCCGGCGATGCGCCGCTGCGGCTTGAAGCGCTGCGGCAGGTGGGCGTAGTTGAAGATCGACAGCCGGTCGGGATCGAGCTCGATCACCCGGTCGAGGGTCTTCATGAAACGCTCGCGTGACTGATGCGGCAGGCCGTAGATGAGGTCGATGCTCACCCCGTGGAAGGCCTCGGCGCGGGCCGTGTCGACCACCTCGCGGGTCTCCTCGAAGCTCTGGACGCGGTTGACCGCCTTCTGCACGTCGGGGTCGAAGTCCTGCACGCCGAGACTGATGCGGTTGAAACCGATCTCGCGCAGCAGGCGGATGGTGGCGGCGTCGGCCTCGCGGGGGTCGATCTCGATCGAGTACTCGCCGGAATCGTCGGTCTTGAGCGCGAAGTGCTCGCCGGTCTTGCGCATCAGCTCGCGCATCTCGTCGTGCGAGAGAAAGGTGGGCGTGCCGCCGCCCCAGTGGAGCTGGTCGACCGGGCGACCGGCGTCGAACAGCTCGGCCTGCAGCGCCATCTCGCGGTAGACGTCCTCGAGATAGGGGCGCGCCTTGGCGCGGTCCTTGGTGACCACCTTGTTGCAGGCACAGTAGTAGCAGACCGTGTCGCAGAACGGGATGTGCACGTAGAGCGACAGCGGCCCGCCGGTCGCGTTGGAGCGCGCGGCGGCGGCCCGGTAGTCGGGCTCGCCAAACCCGCCGTGGAACTGCACCGCGGTGGGGTAGGAGGTGTAGCGCGGTCCGCTGGTGTCGTAGCGGCGGATCAGGTCGGGGTCGAACGGGATCTCGGTCTGGCTCATGGGCGGTGGTCGGCAAAGCTGTAAAGGGGCCGAGAAGTCTAGCGTCACCCGCCTCGCCTCGTCCCCCGAGTAGAATGCTGGGGAATTGCCGTCGACAGTCCGGGTTCGGCGGGCGGGGCTTTTTTCCCGGCGGCCGACTGGCTATCCTGCGCGGTCCTCCACGCCCGGATCGGCGGGGCAGGGCAGGCTGGATACGGGAGACGGGCCATGATCGGGGAGATGCTGCAGGGGCTGGATTACTTCGGGACGGCGGTGTTCGCCGTCACGGGCGCCCTGGTGGCCGATCGCAAGCGCATGGACCTGATGGGGTTTTTGATCCTCGCCACGGTCACCGGCATCGGTGGCGGCACGTTGCGGGATCTCTTGCTCGATCGCCCGGTCTTCTGGCTGACCCAGTGGGAGTACCTGGTGATTACCGCCGTCACCGCGATCGTCACCTTCTACGCCAGCAAGCCGTTTCACCAGCGCGCCAACTGGCTGCCCTGGGCCGATGCCGTGGGGCTGGCGGCCTTCTGCGTCATCGGCACCCAGATCGCGCTATCGATGGAGGCCAACCCGATGATCGCGGTGATGATGGGTATCATGACCGCTGCCTTCGGCGGGCTGATCCGCGACGTGCTGGCCGGCGAACCGCCGCTTTTGCTGCACCGCGAGATCTACGCCTCGGCCGCCCTGGTCGGCGGGATCGTCTATGTTCTGTTCGCCCACTGGCTGGAATGGCCGATTGCCGCGGTTGTCCTGGGATTCCTGGTGACGCTGGCGGTCCGCGGCCTGGGCATTCGCTACCACTGGCATCTACCCTCGGCCGATCGCTGAGTCGCTCTCGAGTCACGGCACCTCGCTGGCCCTGCCGTTTCACGAGTCAATGCATCGCGAGTTCCGCATGAGCAACGTAACGTCATGAACAAGGCTGTCGAGATCCACGGGCTGGAAAAGACCTACGAGGGCGGCACGCGCGCGCTCAAGGGCATCGAGCTTTCCATCGCCGAGGGCGACTTCTTCGCCCTGCTGGGCCCCAACGGGGCGGGCAAGTCGACCACCATCGGCATCCTCTGCTCGCTGGTGAACAAGACCGCCGGCAGCGTGCGTGTCTTCGGTCACGACCTCGACCGCGACCGCGCCTGGGTGAAATCACAGATCGGCGTGGTGCCGCAGGAGTTCAACTTCAACCAGTTCGAGCCGGTCGAGGAGGTCGTCATCAACCAGGGTGGCTTCTACGGCATGACCCGCAAGGCGGCGAAAAAGCGCGCCCACGAGCTGTTGAAGCAGCTCGGCCTGTACGACAAGCGCGAGGGCATGGCCCGGGCGCTTTCCGGGGGCATGAAGCGCCGGCTGATGATCGCCCGCGCCCTGGTGCACGGCCCGCGCATGCTGATCCTCGACGAGCCGACCGCGGGCGTGGACATCGAGCTGCGCCGCGGCATGTGGGACTTCCTGACCCGGATCAACCGGCAGGGCACGACCATCATCCTGACCACGCACTACCTCGAGGAAGCCGAGGCCCTGTGCCGCAACATCGCGATCATCAACGAGGGGCGGATCGTCGAGCACTCCTCGATGCGCAACCTGCTGGCCAAGCTCTCGCAGGAAACGTTCGTCCTCTACGCCCGCGAGCCGGTCGAATCCCTGCCCGAGATGCCGGTGGTCGGCTCGCGCCTGGTCGACGAGGAGACCATCGAGGTGGATCTCTCTCGCGGCCAGGAACTGACCGGCGTGTTCGACGTGCTGCGCGGCCACGGTATCGTGATCGAGCGCATGAAGAACAAGAGCAACCGTCTCGAGGAGCTGTTCCTGCGCCTGGTACAGGATGACGATGCCGCCACTCGTGCCACCAACGTCGAGGACCGTTCATGAGCCTCCGTTCCGAAAGCGACGCCTTCGAACAGCAGGGCCCGGATGAGAAGGCCCTGGGACTGACGCCGCGAGGTGCGTGGAACGCCTTCGTCATGCTCTTGACCCGCGAGATCCTGCGCTTTGGCCGCATCTGGGTGCAGACCGTGCTGCCGCCGATGATCATGACCGCGCTGTACTTCGTGGTCTTCGGCCACCTGATCGGGCCGCGCATCGGCGAGATCGACGGGGTGCGCTATATCGAGTACCTGGTGCCCGGGCTGATCCTGATGTCGGTGATCACCCAGAGTTACGCCAATTCCGTGTCGAGTTTCTTCGGCGCGAAGTTCGCGCGTCACGTCGAGGAACTGCTGGTCTCGCCGATGCCCAACTGGCTGATCATCATCGGCTACGTGGCCGGTGGGGTGGCCCGGGGGCTGACCGTGGGCGGGGCGGTGACGCTGGTGGCTCTGCTGTTCGCCGAGCTCTCGGTCCACAGCGTGCTGAATCTGTTCGGCGTGGCGCTGATGACCTCGATCCTGTTCGCCCTGGGCGGTCTGATCAACGCGATCTACGCCACACACTTCGATCACATCTCGATCGTGCCGACCTTCGTGCTCACCCCGCTGACCTATCTCGGCGGGGTGTTCTACTCGATCAACATGCTCCCGGAGTTCTGGCAGCAGGCCTCGCTCTACAACCCGGTGCTCTACATCATCAACGGTTTTCGCTATGCCATGCTCGGCATCAGCGACGTACCGGTGTGGAGTACCTACGCCATTCTCGCCGTCGGCATCCTGCTCGCCTACCTCTACGCACTGCGGCTGTTCCGCAAGGGGATCGGCCTGCGCGGCTGAGACCCCTCAGTCGCGGCTCTTTTTCCGGTTCAGGTAATTGGCCAGCACGAGCGCGTGATTGTGCTCGCGGTCCTTCGCCGCGTAGAGCAGGGTGACCGGCCGCTCGGCGGCAATCTCGGCCAGTCGGTCGGCTTCCTCGTTGCCGTCCAGTTCCCGGCGATACCGGCGCGAGAATTCGTCGAACCGTTCCGGATCGTGCCCGAACCAACGGCGCAAGGCGCCGGACGGGGCCACCGTCTTCAGCCACTCGTCGTGGGCAAGATCCTGCTTTTTCACACCCCGTGGCCAGAGGCGATCGACCAGCACCCGGTAGCCGTCGTCGCGCTCGGCCGGGTCGTAGACCCGTTTCGTGCGTACCTCGCCCATGGCGTCACCCCCGGCGCTTCACGCCCGAGCGTTACCCCTTGGGGCCGAACAGCAGCCAGATGATCAGGCCGAGGACCGGCAGGAACAGGATGATCACGATCCACAGCGCCTTCACCCCCGCCGAGGCCGAGCTCTGGACGACCTTGATGATCGCGTAGATATCAAGGAAGAGGATGATCAGGCCGAGCAGGCCGCCAAAGGGAAGTTCGAGCATCGTGGACTCCTCGCGTATCGATGGGGTGGCGTCAGAGCACGCCGGCGCGGCGCTTTTCCAGGTATCGCTGGTGGTAGTCCTCGGCCGGCCAGAAGGTCGAGGCCGGGGTGATCTCGGTGACGATGGGGCGGTCGATGGCGTTCTGAATCTCGTCGCGGACCCGTTGGGCGATGGCGCGCTGCTCGTCGTCGTGGGTGAAGATCGCCGAGCGGTACTGGGTGCCCACATCCGGTCCCTGGCGGTTCGGGGTGGTCGGGTCGTGCATGGCGAAGAAGGCGCGCACCAGCGTCTCGAAGTCGACCCGGTCCGGGGCGAAGCGGATCTCAACGGCCTCGGCATGCCCGGTCTCGCCGCTGCACACGCTACGGTAGTCGGGGTGGTCGACGTGCCCGCCGGTGTAACCCGAGATCACGTCGATCACGCCCGGCATCTGCCGAAAACGGTCCTCGACGCCCCAGAAACAGCCGGCCGCGAAGGTGGCGACACTAGTTTCCATGATCAGATCCTGTCCTCGAAATGAGTACCATGCCCGGAAGATAGTGCATCCGCCGACGCAACGTGCATCGATTCGTGCAGAGATTCCTTGGAGGAGAGCCACGTGCCAGAGACGCCGTTCCATTCCCTGGCCGAGTGTCTTGACTGGGTCGAGCCGCGTCTGCTCGATGCCCACCA
>NZ_JBKHFB010000060.1:0-11255 GCF_046540515.1 Guyparkeria sp. | reverse complement strand
AGCCAGCGCATGATCACCCGGTTGCGGCCGATCACCTGCTGGCGGTAGATGCCCATGTTCAGGCGCTCGCGCCCGGCGGCCGCGGCATCCTCGGGGTTCGACTCCATCCCGCCGCCCTTGCGCGGCCGGCCACGCGTGGTGGTCAGCCCCCAGGTGATCAGCGGCGCGGCGTCCTCGGGCCAGCAGGTCTGGATCGGCCACTGCGACAGATCCACCTCGTCGCCCTCCAGCACCACCTCCTGCACCGGCGCCTTCTTGACCCGGCGCGGGGCCATGTCGAGCACCTTCTTGAAGATCGGCAGGCTCTTCCACGCCTCCTTGAGACCGGCCGGAGGATCGGGCTCCTTGAGGAAGGCCAGCAGCCGGCCGATCTCGCGCAGGTCCGCCAGCGTCTGGCCACCCATGCCCTGCGCCACGCGCTCGGGGGTGCCGAACAGGTTGAGCAGCACCGGGGTGTCGAAACCGACCGGGTTCTCGATCAGCAAGGCCGGCCCACCGGCGCGCAACACGCGATCGGCCAGCACGGTCATCTCCTGGTCGGGATCGACCGGCTCGGTCACCCGGACCAGTTCGCCCTGGCGCTCGAGCTGGTCGAGAAACCGCCGCAGGTCGGCCAGCGCCGCCCGGTCAGCGGCCATCGTCTTGGTCGGCAGGTTTCACCGGTTGCGGGGCGGTGGCCGCTTCCAGGCCGGCGCGCGCCAGCGCGCGTTCGTAGAGCAGCGCGGCCTCATTGCTGTCGCGCAGGCGTGCGTGCACCCGGGCGGCGACGGCGAGATAGCGCAACTCCTGGTCGAGCGGGCCAAGCCGGCTCACCCATAGCTGGGCCGTGCCCGGGTCGGACTCGGCCAGGGCCAGCCGCGCCATGGCGTAGGCGAACGCCGCCCGCTCGCGGGCCCGGCCCACGTCCGGGGCGCTGACCGGCTCGTACCAGTCCTCCGGCACCAGCTTGAGCAGGCGCTTGCGCGCCTCGTCGGGCTGCTCGTGGCGGAGCTCGGCCCAGGCGTGCAGCGTCGGTGCCTCGAGGGTGCGGCCAAGGCGCTTTTCCAGCACGCGCTCGGCCGCCGACTCCGCCCCGCTGCGCGCCAGGGCCTCGGCGTAGGCGATCGTCACCGACGGGTTGTCGACCACGTTGCGCCCGGCCTCCGACCAGAGTCGCGACAGGGCATCCAGGTCACGCGAGCGGGAGGCGGTCTCGATACGACCGAGCAGGGCGAACCGCTCGATGCGCAGCAGCTCGTCGGCGGTCAGCCGCTTGTCCTTGATCCGTCGCAACGTCGGCAGCAGATGCGCCAGCGCCTCGTGCTCGCCGGCCATCTCGAGCAGTTGCGCCCGGATCAGCAGGATTGCCTCGTCGCGCGGGTGGGTCTCGACCAGCGGCTCGACCATGACCTGAGCCCACTCCACCTCGCCCAGCGCGATCAGCCGCTGGACGATGTGCAGGCGCAGGAACTCGGCGAACTTGGGAAAACGGCGCCCGACTGTCTCGAACAGGTCACCGATCTCCTCGCGGGTCTCGGCGTGACTACGCGGGGCCATGCCCTGTCGTGACGGGTCCAGCCCGTCGAGCAGGGCATCGATCGCCACCTGGAAGTGCATCGGCGGCAGGCTGCCGTCCTCCACCCCGGCCAGGGCATAGCGCTGGGCCAGCTCGGTCTGGCGACGCTGGCGCTCCGCCCAGGCGCGCAACAGCTTTTCGTCGGCGGCATGCCGGCGCTGCTCGGCCGAACGACGGCTCAATCGCGCCGGCAGGTGCAGCACCCCGGCCACCAGTCGCCACAGCAGCTGCAGCGCCACCAGCGCGACCAACACGATCAGCACCAGGGCGACCGCGGTGGTCTCGACCCGCCAGCCGGCGAACTCGACCATGGCCACGCCGCCCCCCGGCAGGAAATACACGGCCGCGGCCACCGCAGCGGCCAGCAGGACGATCCAGACGATCAGACGCTTCATGACGGGTCCTCCTTGCCGGCGTCAGCGGCCGCGTCGGCCGCGGCACGGGCCTTCTCGCGGGCATTGGCCCGCTCCCAGGCGTCCAGCACCTTGTCGATCGACGGGAAGTCGCGACCGGCGAAGCGCTCCTGCGTGCGATCCAGGGCCTCTAGGGCCTTGGCCGGGCCATCGGCCTCGGTCGCGTAGTGTGTCTCGAGCCAATCGCGCGCCTCGTCGATCGTGGTCGAGAGCGCGTCGGAATCGCGCGACAGCAGCGACTCGCGCACGGCGGTCAACCACAGGCGCATCTCGCGGTCCGTGGCCACCCGTTCCCGCAGGCGGGTGGGTGTGTCCGAGCGCGTGACGGTGACCTGGCCGGCCAGCCAGTCGGTGGTCTTCGCCCACGCCTTCTCGTACCAGGCGGCGTCCGCCGGCAGCGACTCGGCCGGATCGGCCGGATCGGCGGTGGTCTCGTCGGCGGCCTCGGCCCGTTCCTCCGACTCGTTCTCGGCCAGCGGCCAGTCCTCGACCCGGTCGGTCAGGCGGCGCAACGCCAGCGCCTGGCCGACGCGATCACCCTCACCGGTCGCCTCGATCGCGGCGATCGCATCGCTGATCGCCGAGCGCAGCGGCAACCAGTGCGGACGCGACAGCGCCGCGACACGCTGGTCGGCCAGCTGCAGCGCGAGCAGGGCCCCGTCCGGATCACGAGCGATGGTCAGCCGTTCCTGGGCACGCGTGAGGAGAAAGCCGATCTCGGCGGTCTTCCAGGCGATCTCGCCGCGCGAGAGGCGATCGTCGATGCGGGCGATGCGCTCGTCGAGGTGATCCTGTCGCTCGGCGAGCTTGTCCTGCTGCCCCTGCAGGCCGGACTCGACCTCCTCGCGGATCGCCTCGCCTCGATCTTCCAGATCGGAAACCGAGTCTCGGGTCGCGCCCAACTGCTCGTCGAGCCGCGCGACCTGCTCCGAGAAGCGCTTTTCCAGGGCCTCGTCCTGGGCCTCGCGCTCGCTCGTCTGCGATTCCAGCGACTGCTGCAGTTGCCACAACTGCCAGCCACCGACGGCCGCCAGCGCGAACAGCACCAGCAGGCCGATCACCAGCAGGGGCGTGATCGAGCGGCGGGGCGCACCGGTCGAGGGAACGGCTCCGTCGGCGCCGGGAGTCTTGTCGCCACCCTTGCCCGTGGCGCCGGCCCCGCCCGACGGGGAGCCGGGTGAGCTGGGCGCGTCCTTCGACTTGTCGTCGGCCGCCTTGCCCGTAGTGGACGAAGCCGACGTCTTACCGCCAGACTCGCCGGCGCTCGCCGACTTGCTGGGCGAGTTGCTGGGCGACTTGCGGCGTGGCTTGCGCCCGGTCTTCGCCGCGGGCTTTTCGTCCGCGCTCTTGCCCGACTCGCCCTTCTCGGCCTGGCCCGCCGCCTGGGCCTTCTCCGCGCCGGCCGGGGTGTCGGCCGACGTCGGGACGGCGGAGGGAGCCGACGACTTGCCCGCCGGGGCAGACGCCGGGGCCTTGTTCTCCTCGGCCTGCTTGTCGTTGTCTTTCTTGTCCATGCTCATCCCCAGTCTGGATGCGATCGGATGGAAGCGTCCTGGCGCTCGACTCGGTCAGGGTCGCGGCGGAGGGGACGCATCACGGTCGGCCCGCTCGGCGATCACCCGCCAGGCAGCGCGGGCCAGCGCGTCGCTGCCGGGCCCGCCGGACAGGGCGATCGGACCCCGGAAGCCCAGCGTCCGCGCTCGGTCGAGCGCGCGCTCGTTGATGACCAGCAAGGTGGAGTCTAGCAGCCCCGACTCGCTGCCATGCGTGTCGGTGGCGAGCCGTGCGAGGCAATCGAGCGCCTGCGGCGCGGTGATGATCCAGAGACAGGTCGGGCCGGACGGGACCGGGGCCTGCGTCTCACGACAGGTGCGACGATAGACGGCGACGAAGCGCGGCTCGGCGCCCCGGTCGACGAGGTGGTCGGCGAGCAGCCCCCGCCCGGTCTCGCCACGGATGATCCACACCCGCCGGCCGATCATCGGCACATCGCGCAGGCGCTCGAGCAGCCCCTCGCTGTCCTCGCTGGAGACGGGCAGGAAGGTGGCCGCCCGACCACACTCGGCCAGTGCCCGACCGGTGGCCTCGCCGACCGCGGCGAATTCCCGGGCCGGCCAGTCGACCAGGGGACGGACGGCCGTGGCGGCCTCCACCGCCCGCGGGCTGACGAAGACGACCAGGTCCTCGGGCCGCATCGTCGTCAGTGCGGCGGGCAGCTCGCCGCCACCGGGCAGGGGCTGAATGGCGAGCAACGGGCAGGTGGTCAGTGCCGGTGCCGTCCAGCCCTCGGGGCGGGCCTCGGCCAGTGCCTCGCCGAGGTCGGCATTGCTCCCGGCCGGTCGCGTCATCACGACCGCGCCGATCGGCGGCAGGCGGCGTTCGGTCACGGGGGTCAACCCTGACCGGGCGCCTCGGTCTCGATGCCCACCTCGGCGAGGATCTTGTCGGCACCGTTTCGCAGCACGCGTTCGGCCAGCTCGATGCCCAGCGCCTCGGCCTGGTCGCGCGGGCCGCTGATCTCGTCGCGCAGCGTCTCGGAGCCGTCCGGCCGACCGACCAGGCCGCGCAGCCACAGCCGGTCGTCGTCGATCAGCAGGGCGTGGCCACCGATGGGCACCTGGCAGCCGCCGTTGAGCCGGGTGTTGAAGGCCCGTTCGGCGGTCACGCGGATGGTGGTGTCGCGGTCGATCAGCGGGTCGATCAGGGCATGCACCTCGGCATCGTCGCTGCGTGCCTCGATGCCGAGCGCACCCTGGCCCATCGCCGGCAGCGATTCCTCCGCCGAGAGTCGATGCGTGATCCGGTCGGCCAGTTCGGCGCGCTTGAGGCCCGAGGCGGCCAGGATGATCGCGTCGTACTCGCCGTCGTCGAGCTTGCGCAGGCGCGTGTGGATATTGCCTCGCAGGGTCTTGACCTCGATGCCCGGGAAACGCTCGCGCACCTGGGTCTCGCGGCGCAGGCTGGAGGTGCCCACCACGCTGCCGGCCGGCATCTCGTCGAGATTGGCGTACTTGTTGGAGACGAAGGCGTCGTGCGGGTCGTCGCCCTCGAGGATGGCGATCAGCTCCAGGCCGTCGGGGAACTGC
Organism: Guyparkeria sp.; assembly: GCF_046540515.1. Classification (GTDB taxonomy): domain Bacteria; phylum Pseudomonadota; class Gammaproteobacteria; order Halothiobacillales; family Halothiobacillaceae; genus Guyparkeria. The sequence goes on along the minus strand of NZ_JBKHFB010000060.1, from coordinate 6,201 downwards.
ATCGGCACGTCCTTCATGGAGTGGACCGCGATGTCCGCCCGATCTTCGAGCATCGCCACCTCGAGTTCCTTGACGAACAGCGCCTTGCCGCCGATCTTCGACAGCGGGCTGTCGAGCAGCTGGTCACCGCGGGTGGTCATCTTCACCAGTTCGACCTCGAGGCCCGGGTTGCGCCTTTTCAGCTCCGCGGCGACGAACTCCGCCTGCCATAGCGCCAGCAGGCTGGCTCGGGTGGCGATCCGCAGCACGCGGCCCTCGGAAAATGCCTTGCTCATCTGTCATCCTCATTCTGCCAACCGGACGGCCCTGAATCGGTCCGCCGCAAGATCCGCGACATGGTAACCCGGTTACCGCACTCGGACACGGGCCCGGGGAAGAGCGGCATGGGCAAGGTCGACATGGAATTCGCACAGACAAAGGAACCGGCCAATTCCGATATAGTCCAAACCGCATGCACTCCGGCCATGTCCGGCAGCCATCATTTCCCCGGAGAGAAACCCTTGCCTTCGATTCCCTCGACCCGACCCTTCCCACGTCTGGCCCTCGCCACGCTCGCACCCCTGGCAGGCCTGTTGCTGACCGGCATGGCGGCTCCTCCCGGGCAGGCAGATCAATCGGCCGCGAACGCCGATCGCGGTGACGTCCCCCTGATGAGCGACCTCGAGCACGTCGAGGCCGATCTCGAGTACATGCAGGAAGAGCAGATACCCATGCTGCTGTTCTTCCACGCCACCTACTGCAGCTACTGCCGGACGGTCGACGACGAGTTCCTGCAGACGATGGCGGAAAGCGAGGAGCACGACGGCCGTCTGATCATCCGCCGAGTGGAGATCGACTCCCAAGAGCCGGAGATCGAATGGCAGGGCACGTCCTACACCCCGGTGGAATTCGCACGCCTGCAGGGCGTGGAGCTGGTGCCGGAAGTGATCTACTTCGCCCCGGACGGCAAGCAGGTGGTCGACGAGCTCAAGGGCGTGACCGTGCCGGACTTCTATCCGCAGTACCTCGACAAGCGCCTGCGCGCTGCCGAACGCTGCATCGATGACCCGTCCCTCGATGTCTGCACCGACGGCATCGATCGGCCGCGTCGTGACCTGAACAACTAGCTGAAAGGGCTAACAAATCCTAGCGGCAGACTCTGGTTTTGCCGTCTACCATCGGGCATGATCAGGAGCAAGACGAGAGAAGAAATCGACCGCCGACCGGTCGAAAAACGACGCGGTCCCCCGCGTGAACCCCAACGAGAGGATCCAACGACATGAAAGCGCAATCCAAGAAGCACCTGCTGATCGGTTCCACCGCTCTGGCCACCGCCATCGCCGGCTCCTCGGCCATGGCCGCCGGCAACGGCAACCCGTTCGCCTCGGAGTCCACCCACGCCGGCACGCTGCAGACCGCCGAGATGGCCTGCGGCGAGGGCAAGTGCGGCAACAAGGACGACGACAAGGAAAAGGACGACGACAAGTCGTGACCAACCGGGTCGCCGCGATGGCGGCCCGCACCGAACACCATGAATCATGGACGCGACTGGGGCAGGCGCACGTCCTCGGTCGGGTCCGTGATCGTCAAGGGGGATACCCTTGCGGAGGCACGTCATGCCTGCACGCCAGACACCGGATTCTCACCTCGGCCGCGTCCCGGTCGGCATCGGCCTGCGACGCGGCGAACTGATGAAGCAGATCGAGGCCCAGCGCCCCGACGTGGACTTCCTCGAGGTCGCCCCGGAAAACTGGATCCGTTTCGGCGGGCCGGTCCGTGATCGTTTCGTCTCCCTGCTCGAGGACTACCCGCTCTACACCCACGGGCTGTCGCTGTCGATCGGCGGGCCGGCACCGCTGGACATGGGCTTCGTCGACGAGGTCGCCGGCTTTCTCGACGAGTACCGTCCCGAGCTCTACAGCGAGCACCTCTCGTTCTGCTCGGACAACGCGCACCTGTACGACCTGATGCCGATCCCCTTCACCGAGGAGGCGATCGACCACGTCGTCGCGCGCATCGACACCGTCCAGCAACGCCTCGGCCGGCCGCTGGTGCTGGAAAACGTCTCCTACTACACCCCGGTCGCCGCGACGATGGACGAGCAGGCATTCATCCTCGAGATACTCGAGCGCGCCGACTGCGGCCTGCTGCTCGACGTGAACAACGTCTTCGTCAACAGCGTCAACCACGGCTACGACCCCTACGCCTTCATCGACGCGATGCCCGCCGAGCGGGTGCGCTACCTGCACGTCGCCGGTCACCACCAGGTCGAACCCGACCTGATCATCGACAGCCACGGCGCGCCGGTCAGCGACCCGGTCTGGGACCTGCTCGGGCACACCTACCGCCATGTCGGGCCCGTGCCGACACTGCTGGAGCGCGACTTCGACATCCCGCCGCTCGACGAACTGATGGACGAGGTGAACCAGATCCGCCGTACCGCCGAGCGCGCGCTGGGCAGCAAGGCGGCGTGAGGACGCCCCGGTGAGCGACGACTTCCGTACCGCCCAGCAGGCCTTCACGCGTTACGTGCGCGATCCGGACCACCACGCCCCGCCACCGGGCTCTCGCCCGGAGCGCATGGCCTGGTACGCACGACTGTTCTTCAACAACGTCGACGGCATGCTGGAAACGGCCTTCCCGGCGCTGGCCGCCAGCCTGCCGGAAGCGGACTGGCGCGAACTCGGCCGCGCGTTCTTCCGCGACTGCGCGCTGGCCTCGCCACTGATGCGCGACCTGCCGGCGGCATTCGTCGCTCACCTCGAGGACAACCCGGAGACAGCCGCCACGCTGAGCGACTGGCAGCGCGAACTGCTGCCCTACGAACTCGCGCGCTTCGAGTTGCTGGCCGAGGACGAGCCACCGCCACCGGCGGATCTCGACCCCGATGGCGACCTGCTCGACGGCCACCCCCTGCGCTCGCCGCTCGCCCGGCTGATGCTTGCCGCCTATCCGATCGACCACATCGCCGCCGAGCTGGAATCCGGACGGGAACCGGCGATCCCCGCTCCCGGCCTGCACCACCTGCTGCTCCACCGCGACCGGCGGGGCGCCCCGTCTGCCCTGCGGCTCTCGCCGGCCAGCGCGCAACTGCTCATCGCCCTGGACGAGGCGGAGACATCCACCGGGCGAGAGGTCATCGCCTCGGTGGCCGCCCGGCTCGGTCAGTCCGTGGAGGCACTCACCCCGCTAGCCCTCGCGGAACTGGAGCGCTGGCGCGAGCAGGGTATCCTGCTGGGTAGCCGGCCCGGCGGGTAACCGACAGGGGAGTCGCGGGGCACGGCTCGTTTCAAGCAACCGATTCCATGGAAGGAGTCCTCATGCCCATCACCGACTGGCCCGCCAGCGAGCGGCCGCGCGAACGCCTGCTGACACGCGGCGCAGCAAGCCTCTCCGACGCCGAACTGCTGGCGATCTTCCTGCGCACCGGCGTGGCCGGGCGCTCGGCCGTGGACCTCGCGCGCGACCTGCTCTCGCACTTCGGCTCGATCAGCGCGCTGCTCTCCGCCACCCGCGCGGACTTCGCCCGCGCCCGCGGGCTGGGCGACGCCAAGTACGCCCAGCTGCAGGCCGTGGTCGAGCTGGCCCGGCGGCATTTCGCCGAAGAACTGCGCGTCGGCCCGGACATCGAGAGCCCTCAGGCCGTGTTCCGCTTCCTGCAGGCCGAGCTCGACGGGGAGACCCAAGAGGTCTTCGGCGCGCTGTACCTCGACAACCGCCACCGCGTGCTCGGCTTCGAGCGCCTGTTCTTCGGCACCATCGACCAGGCGGCCGTCCATCCCCGCGAGGTGGTCCGTGCCGTGATGCGCCACAACGCCGCGGCGGTGATCCTCGCGCACAATCACCCCTCCGGCGTCGCCGAACCCAGTGCCGCCGACCGGCGCATCACCGAACGCCTGCGCGAGGCGCTGAACCTCATCGACGTGCGCCTGCTCGATCACGTGGTGGTGGGACGTCCCTGCATCTCGATGGCCGAGCGCGGGCTGCTGTAGCGCCATCGGGTCAAGGGCAGACGACACGACAGCCGGGGGGCTGTCACCGCCGGCCACGATTCAGCTGCGCTCGATCCGTTCGTGTGCCTGCTCCTCCAGCGACTCGAGCACCTCGAACACCTCGACGCTGGCCTGCTCCGCCCCCTGGTAGGCCTCGACGATACGGTCTTGCAGCGCCTTGTCGCTCTGCCAGCCCTCCTGCGCGAGTTCCAGTGCCTCCCGGACCTGCTGATGCACCTCCTGGTGCGGTGCCTTGAGATCACCGTAGGCCGGCAGGTCGCGATAAAGCTGGTAGCCCTCGCCCGAGTCGTACCACTTGCCCAGCCGGCAGCTGTGTTCGTCGACCAGCACCGCCTGGGCCTCGCTCGAATCGAGGCCGCTGGTAAAGGCCATGTAGCCGTTCTGCTTGTAGATCATGTGATCGACCTTGACCGTCGAGGTGAAGCTGCTGACCCGCACCTTCTGCACGGCCTTCGTCGCGACGGCGGTCTGCTCGACGAAGTGGTCCAGTGTCTCCCGCAGCGCCCTGATGTGGCCGCTGAGGACCTCGGCGTTGTCGCTCAACTCGGTCTGGTTGGTGAGGATGTTCTCCGAGCTCTGCCGGAATTCGCGCACGATGCCGTCGACCTCCTCGGTCGCCCCCTTGGTCCGGGAGGCCAGGCTGCGGACCTCGTCGGCGACCACCGCGAAGCCGCGGCCATGTTCGCCGGCGCGCGCCGCCTCGATCGCGGCGTTGAGGGCCAGCAGATTGGTCTGGTCGGCAATCTGGCTGATCATGTCCAGCACGTTGCTGATCTCGCCGCTCATGCGCGCCATCTCGCCGACGGCGTGGTTGGCCTCGTTGGTCAGGGCATGGGTGCGGTCGAAGGTGCGGTTCATGTCCAGCATGTCCGACTGGCTTTCCGAGGCGCTGCTGGCCACGGTCTGGATCACGTCGTCGACCTTGGCGATCTCGGTGCTGACGCTGATGAAATCCTGCTGCGCCATGCCGAGGTTCTGCTTGATGTTCCGCGAACCCAGCTCCTGCATCGCCGCCAGCAGCTCGTTGCGAATCACCAATGCCTGGTTCCTCTCGGCGATCCGCAACGCCTCGTTGATGTCCTCGAGCGAGCTCCGCATGATGCCGCGCATGCCCACCGCCTGCGCCGGCCGGCCGTATTCACCCTTCGTCATGCGGTCGAAGACGGTATTGACCTCGCGAAAGTAGGTTTCCAGCTGATCGAAGATCTCGTTGACTTCCCAGGCGACCTGGCCGACCTCGCCCTGGCCCGGTATGCGGGTGATGCGGTTATGGAAATTGCCGTCGAGAGCGGCGCGCAGGTTGTCGCGGATATGCTCGACGATCCGCAGGCTGCCGCGCAGGGAAAGGTAGGCCATGATCGAGACCACGACGGTGGCCGCGATCAGGATCAGCCCCCAGTAGGGAAAGTGCTCCGGCCCCAGCCACGTCAACAGCCAAACGGCCAGTAGCTCGAGGTTGAAGAACACCAGGAGCAGCTTGAGTTTAGAGGCTAAGAACAAAGGCTTCATAGTCGGCGTGCTCCGGGTGAATATGGCGATCGAGAACGGCGAGCGATGCCTTGCAGGCCGCATCCACGCTGCTCGCGCCGGCCTCCGCGGCCAGCATCTCGGCGTAGATCGGCTTGACCTTGGCAACGGCGGCGGGGTCGGGTTTGCGGCGGGCGGAGAAGAACCCGATGATCCGGCCCTGGGCATCCCGATCCGGGGTGATGTTGGCCCAGACCCAGTAGTTGCTGCCGTCCTTGCAGAGGTTGTTGATGTAACCGAAGAACTCGTCGCCGTTGCGGATCGTGTCCCACAGCAGGCGGTAGACGCCGCGCGGCATCTCGGGGTGGCGGATGATGCTCTGGGGCTGCCCCAGGAACTCCGATTCGCTGTAGCCGGTGATCCGCATGAAGGCGCGGTTGGCATAGGTGATCCGGCTTTGCGGGTCGGTCTTGCTGACGATGAACTCGTCGTCGTTCAGACTGACCTCGCGGCCGGTCGGCTGGTGTTTTGGATGCACGCCTGCCCTCCTTCCCGGGGAATGTTCCGATCGTGTCTGTCATCCCGTGCCGACTGCGGGAATAGGCTCCGCTGACGGGGTCGGCATTTCCCTGATGTCTCATTCAATTCCCTGATACGCACAGTATATCGGTGCGTGGAGGAGGAACTTGAGGTCGAGCGCGCCCCGCCAAGACAGGCATGTCGCTTCGTCACTGCGACTCGG
>NZ_JBKHFB010000059.1:0-11384 GCF_046540515.1 Guyparkeria sp. | reverse complement strand
TCCTTGAGCACGCGGCGCACCTGACGCATCGAGGTCGACAACGTCTTCTCGATCTCCTTCATCGAGACGGTTTCGCCGTCATGCACACCGGCCGCCCAGTTTGCCACCACGTTGAGACTCGCGTAGTCGATGCCCGCCTCGCGGGCGAGTACGGCCTCGGGCATGCCGGTCATGCCGACCACGTCACAGCCATCTTGCTTCAACCGGCGGATCTCGGCAGCCGTCTCGAGCCGCGGCCCCTGGGTCGCCCCGTAGGTACCGCCGTCGATCATCGGCAGGTCGAGGGCCTCCCCGGCCGAAAGGAAGGCCCGACGCAGGGATGAGTTGTAGGGGTAGGTGAAATCGACGTGGGTGACCGAGTCGAGATCTCCCTCGTAGTACGTCGAGGGACGCCCCCAGGTGTAATCGATCAGCTGGTCGGGCACCACCAGCGAACCGGGGCCCATGTCGGGGTGGATGCCGCCGACGGCGGCCACGGCGAGGATGCGACTCACGTTGAGCTCGCGCAGCGCCCAGATGTTCGCCCGGTAGTTGATCTGGTGCGGCGGGATGCGGTGGTTGTATCCATGCCGGGGCAGGAACACCACATCGCAGCCCTGCATGCGACCGATGGTCACCGGGCCGGATGGCTCGCCGAAACGCGTGGGCACCACCTGATGACGCACCTCGTCGATGCCCTCGATCTGGGACAGCCCCGTCCCGCCGATGATTGCCAGATGCACGTCGGTCCTCCCGTCGATATCGGAATGGCTGCCGGACTACCCGCCTTCCGGAAGGGCGTGAATGCCGGACAGATTGCGAAAGTGGCCATGGTAGTCCATGCCCTCGCCGAAGATATAGCGATCCGGCACGGGCATGCCACGGAAATCCGGCTCGAGCCCTGACACCTTGCGGTCGTGCTGCTTGTCGGTCGCCACGGCGATCCATACCCGTGCCGCCCCGGCGTCGAGGCACCACTCGCGCACGGCAGCGAGCGTGTAACCCTCGTCGAGGATGTCGTCGATCAGCAGCACCTGGCGACCGGCAAGCTCGATATCCGGCTGGGCCAGCCACTTCAAGGCCCCCCCGGAGGTCGCGCCGCGATAGCGGCTGGCATGCAGGTAGGAAAGCTCCAGCGGAAAGTTCAGGCGCGGCACGATCTGCCCCGCGCTGACCAGCCCGCCGTTCATCACCGCCAGCACCACCGGCAGATGCCCGGCAAGCTGCCGATTGATCTCGCCGGCGAGCCGGTCGTAGGTCGCCTGCATCTCGTCGGGCGAGACCAGCAGGTCGCAGCGGCTCAGCAGGGCCTCGAGTTCATCGGACTGCTCGCGCAGCGAGTCGCTAGTTTGCATGGATTGCTCCGTTTGGCGGGAATCAGGCACGGTCGGGGAACAGGTCCGGCTCCTCGATGCCCAACCGTTCGATCCATTGACGCGCCTCGGCGTAACGAGGCGAGTGGGTCAGCTTCGATCCGCTGGGCACCGGACCGTGCCCGAACATCCGCGCCAGTCGCGCCTCGCGCTGGGCACTGGGTGCGAATTCAAGCGAGTTCTGCACCCGATCGACCAGCTCTGGGTGGTTGCAGATCAGCGCCATATCGACGCCGGCGGCCAGGCACTGGGCCACCCGCTCCTCGATCTCGCCCACCGCGGAGGCGGCCGCCATGGTGAGATCGTCGCTGAACACCGCACCCTCGTAGCCCCACTGTCGGCGCAGGATCTCGCGCACCCAGACCGGCGAGAACCCGGCCGGCCTCGCATCCACCTCCGGGTAGACCACGTGCGAGACCATCAGGCCGGGGATCAGTCGCTCGGCCATCGCCTTGAACGGTCGCAGGTCGGTCTTCTCGATGGTGGCGAGCGGACGGGGGTCGACAGGATGAGCGACATGCGAGTCCGCCGCCACGGCGCCGTGGCCGGGATAGTGCTTGCCCACGGCGGCCATGCCGGCTTCACGCATGCCGCCGGTCCAGGCGATCGCCAGCGCGATCACCGCCTCGGGACGCTCGTCGAAGGCCCGGTCGCCGATCACCCCGCTGATGCCGCGGTCGAGGTCGAGCACGGGCGCGAAGCTCAGGTCCACCCCGACCTCGCGCAACTGCACCGCCATCAACCAGCCCAGCGACCGGGCTGCCTCGAGGCCGGCCTGGCGGTCCGCTTCGAACAGCTTGCCGATGCGTCCCATCGCCGGCAGGGCAACAAAGCCGTCGCCACGAAAGCGCTGCACGCGACCACCCTCCTGGTCGACGGCGATCAGCAGATGCGGCCGGCGGATCACCCGGATCTCGGCGACGAGTTCGGCGAGCTGCTCATGCCCCTCGAAGTGCCGGGCGAACAGGATCACCCCGCCGGTGGAGGGGTGCTGCAACCGCCGCCGGTCGGCCGGTGTGATTTCCGGGCCGGCCAGGTCGATCATCAGGGGGCCGAGTGCGGTCATGTCGTCTCTCGTGGGCCTTAGTGGTCTTCCGGATCGCGACCATCGCACATGCGTCGGCCGCGGCCATTGTTGCCAAGCAAGGCCTTCTCCGCGAGTGCGCCCAGGTATACGTACAGGCCCAGACCGATCAGCAGGGCCGCGGCGGCGAACACCATCAGGGTGGCGACCGCACCCTGGTCGGAATAGCCCATCGACACCTTGAACATGGTGAGCAGCCCCTCGATCAGGATGGCGACCAGTATGGCGGCGACAAAGCGCGTCATGGTTCGCCTGACAGTACTGTGGCGATGAACGTCCTTCTCCATCAGCACCTCCTCCTCGAAGACCGTCTTGGCCAGATCGAAGATCGCCATGGCGAGGGTGAGCACGACGATCACCTCGAATGGCTTGAGCTGCAACTCGGAGGCCCAGCCCGGCTCCATCAGCGCATGCACCAGCTCGCTCATGCTGCTGTAGAAGAGCACTCCGGCCACCAGCATCATGGCGGCGGCGAACAGGCCGTACAGGGCGCGGAAGAACGGCTCCATGCGCCGGCGCAGCGTGTCGCCGAGCAGGAAGCTGATCATCGCCTCCAGGTCCACGTCGAGGACCAGATACCCCACTCGGCCCTCGTGCTCGATCTGCAGGGTCGCGGAAATGCACAGATCCCGCGAGGCCGAGGACAGATACGGCTCGGTCAGGTGAACGTATTCCCCTTCACGGAAGAACTTGAAGTAGGGTCGTTGACTGCGGTCGGTACCCTTGCCTCGCCCCATCGCCCGATTGACGTGCCCGGTCTCGTCGGCCCCGTATTCGGCGATCTGTACCCCGTCCTCGTCGAGCAGGTAGACCAGGTCCACGAACGGGTAGAGGTCGATGAGCTTCTCGGTCACCGAATGCAGGGCCGCCTGATCGGTGAGCAGGCGCGGCTCGCCGATGCCGGTGATGATCGACTCGATCAGTTCGCGAATCGAGCGGGATTGCTCGTGGTAGCGATCGATGACGCTGATGTAGTTGGCCGAATGCATGGTGTCCCTGGTTAGCGAAAGTAGTGGGTTGGTCGCCGCCCACGGCGCAGTTTAACCCGAGCGGCCGGCCCCGCGAGGGGAGTTCGTCACGAAAGGGATTCTCCACCGCCCGCCTGGTCGGCGAAAAAAAGAGGCGCCCACGAGGGGCGCCCAGCAAGGAGGAGTCAAAGAGCACCAAACGGGGCACGCCGGAACCGATGAAGAAAAGACGTGTCGTGTTGGCAAATTCCTTGAAGCGAGAAGCGTGCCAGCTGTTTGTCACGCCGGGATGGCATGGGGACAACCGCAACGTGACGCCGTTTCCCGGTTGCCGTCGGGCACCATCAAGCGCCGGCGCTGACGCCGCGGCGACACGCCCCCCGCCTCCTCGTGGTGCAACGATGGCAGCGGTGCCCCAGCGTGGCTCGCCGCTCAGCCGAGCTTGTCGGCAAAGAACCCCAGGGTCTTCGTAAACGAATCTCGGTCGGCAGCCTCGTCGTAGGACAACGGCAGGCCGAACTTCTCGGCCTTCTCGTCGGCACCCGGGTTGGTGAAGGCATGACTGACTCCCGGATAGCGGGTGACGTGCACCTCGGCGCCGGCCGCCCGCATCTCCTCGGCGACCTGCTCGACTTCCTGCGGGTCGGCCATCGGATCGTCCTCGCCGGTGAATATCCAGGTCGGCGTGTCGACCCGCCCGGCGACCGGTGCCAGCCCGCCGATACCTGCATGGAAGGTTGCGAGCGCATCGTGGCGCACACCTTGCCGGGCCATGCTCAGACCCACCGCGCCGCCGAAGCAGTAACCGATCGCGCCGAGGCGCTCGGCATCGACGCGATCATGGCGCTTGATCGCCTCGATCGCGAGCCGGTAGCGGGTCATCAAGGCATCGAAGTCCGCCAGCGCCGCGTTCATCAGTTCGGTGGCCTCGCCGGCATCCTCGGTGACGCGACCATCGCCATAGAGGTCGATGGCAAAGCCCACGTAACCGGCCTCTGCCATGTCCCGAGCGCGCCTCTCCATGTAGGCGGTCCGCCCCCAGAACTCGGGCACCACCAGCACGGCCGGCCGGTGCCCGGCGGCGTTGGCATCGTAGGCGACCAGTCCCTTCATGGTCAGGTCGTCGGAGCGGTATTCGAGTTCCTCGGTCTTGATCTCGGCGGCCATGCAGCTCTCCTCGGTTGATGGGCAAGCAACCCCGCGCCGCGCGTTCGCCGCGGGGAGCAAAGGATGAGTCTTAGCAGTTCGCCCGCGAAATGTCAGCCGACAGGATCGGCGGCCGGCTCACCACTGCGCGCGGCCTGGGCGGCGCGGGCGCGCCGTGCCGAACGCTGGTCGACTGCCTGCTTGAAGGCCACCAGCAGGGCCAGGCCGATGAAGGCGCCCGGCGGCATCAGCGCCAGGAGGAAGGTCATCTGCTCGGGCAGCACGCGCAGGCCCCAGTCGGCAGCGACGGGGCCGAACAGCTGATCGGCTCCGTCGAGCAGGGTGCCGAACCCGATCAGCTCGCGCATGGCCCCGAGTGCCACCAGCACCAGCCCGAAGCCCATCCCCATCATCAGCCCGTCGAACATCGACACCCCGAAACCGTGCCGCGAGGCGAAGCCTTCGGCCCGGGCGATGATGATGCAGTTGGTCACGATCAGCGGAATGAAGATACCGAGGGTGTTGTAGAGCTCGTGGAAGTGGGCGTTCATGGTCAGCTCGATGATGGTGACCACCGAGGCGATCACCATCACGTAGACCGGCAGACGCACCTCGGGGCGCACCCAGTCGCGGATCAGGGAAACCACGCCGTTGGAGACCAGCAGCGTGACCAGCGTGGCGATCGCCAGCCCCAGCGCGTTGACCGTGGTGTTGGAGATCGCCAGCAGCGGGCACAGGCCGAGCACCTGCACCAGGGCGGGATTGTTCTTCCACAGCCCGTCCAGGGCCAGGTCGGACAGACGCGGATCACTCATGCTCGTCTTCCCCCTCCGGTGGCAACGATTTCAGATCGAAGAGCTGGCGACGATGACGCTCGGCGTATTCCAGCGCCTGCCTGACCGCACCGACCACCGCGCGCGGCGATACCGTCGCCCCGGTGAACTGGTCGAACACCCCGCCGTCCTTCTGCACCGCCCAGTCCTCGGCCGACGGGTCACCCAGCCGGCGCCCGGCAAAATCGTGGATCCAGTCTGTCTTGTCCGCCTTGATCTTGTCACCCAGCCCCGGGGTCTCGTTCTGTACCAGCACGCGCACGCCGGTGACCTCGCCATTGGGCCGAATTCCCACCAGCAAGCGGATATCGCCACTGTAGCCGCGATGCGTGACCACCGGGATGGCCACCGCCACCACCTCGCCATCCTCACGGGCGCGGAAACCCAGCTGACCGGCACGCATCGCCCGCTCGCGCGACTCGCCGGCAGGCGAGGCGGGCATGAGCCCCTCGGCATCCGGCTCGATCACCGGCTCGCCCAGGTTGAGCGATTCCGGCTCGGGCAGCAGGAAGGCATCCTCGGCCGGGTTGTTGTCGTGCGGCTCGCCGGACAGCACGGCCATGATCTGGCCGAGCAGCACGGCCTGGCGATTGATCTCGATCTGGTCGGCGGTCTTCTGCTGGGTGTAGGCGACGAAGCCCACGCCAAGGCCGAAGAAGACGGCCAGGATCACCGCGGTGATCACCACACGACGCAGTTCCAGGTTGATCACGTCAGTGCCCCTCCGGGCGAGCATCCGCCCGGCCCTTGCGACCGAAGACCGGCGGCTGGGTGTAGTAGTCGATCAGGGGCACGGCCAGGTTCATCAACAGGATGGCGAAGGCCACCCCGTCGGGGTAGTTGCCGAAGCTGCGGATCAGCACCGCCAGCACGCCGATGCCGAAACCGAACACCAGCCGACCACGCGGCGTGGTCGAGGCCGTCACCGGGTCGGTTGCGACGAACAGCGCGCCGAAGATCACTCCGCCGCTGACCAGGTGGAACAGCGGATCGGCGAACCGCTCCGGATCGATGCCCCACAGCAGGGCGGCGGTCGCCAGCACCCCGGCGACCATCGCCACCGGAATGTGCCAGCGGATCGCCCCGCGATAGAGCATCCACGCCCCGCCGGCGAGAAAGGCGAGGTTCAGCCACACCGACCAGGCCCCGCCCTGCCAGATCGAGGCGCCCGCGCCGGCGATGTCACCTCCCTGGGTGGCCACCATCCGCCACTGGTCCAGCGGGGTGGCCTGGCTCAGGGCGTCGAACCCTGTCGCGCCGGGCAGCAGACCGAAGAAGGTCCACTGGGCCGCCTCGGCCAGCGACAGGCTCGCCGCCCCACCCTCGACCGGCGCGCCCCAGCGGGTCATCGCCTCGGGAAAGGACACCAGCATCACCACGTAGCCGACCATGGCGGGGTTGAACAGGTTGTAGCCGATACCGCCGTAGAGCTGCTTGGCGACCACCACCGCGAAGACCGCCCCGACCACCGGCAGCCACCACGGCGCGAGATTCGGCAGGCACAGCGCGAGTATCCAGCCGGTAATCAAGACCGACCGGTCGGTCAGCGCCGGCCGGAACGGGCGTGCCCGCAGCCACAGCATCAGGGCCTCGGCCAGCCAGGCGGCACCCACCGCCAGGGCGACGTTGAACAGCACGCCCCAGCCCAGCAGCCAGACCGCGACGATCGTGCCCGGCACCAGGGCCCAGAGCACCACGGTCATCATGTCGGCGACGTTCGAGCGTGCCTCGACGTGCGGCGAGGTCTGGACCGGGAACTTCATGACGACCCTCCCGGGCGGTCGGGGGAATCGCTCGCCCCGGCATCCTTCGCCGTGTCCGTCTCGGACTGCACCTGCTGGGCGCGCGCCTTGCGCTCCTTAGCCCGGGCGCGGGCCGCCTCGATGCTCAGCGCGGCGGCGGACTTGCCCTCACCGGCCGATGACGTCGCCGCGGGCGCACCGTCGCCGGTCTTCGCCCTGGCGGGGGATTCGCCGGTCTTGTCGCCCGCCTTGTCATCCTGCTTCGCCGCCTTTTCCTGCGCGGCCTTGATCGCGGCGCGCTTTTTCGCCAGCGCGGCCTCGCGCTCGGCCTTCTGGCGCTCGATGCGCTCGTTGTGGAACTCGAACCGTCGACGGGCGTGCTCGGCCTTGGCGCGCTCGCGCTCGGCCGACCAGATCTCGGTCTTGGCGTGACGGAAGTACTGCACCAGCGGGATGTGCGACGGGCAGACCGCCGAGCACACGCCGCACTCGATGCAGTCGAACAGGTGGTACTCGTGGCTGCGCTCGAACTGCTGGGCACGGGCATACCAGTAGAGCTGCTGCGGCAGCAGATCCGCCGGGCAGGCCTCCGAGCAGCGCGAGCAGCGGATGCATGGCTGGGGCGGCGGGGTCGGGTCGCGATCGACCGGTCGCATGGCGAGCAGGCAGTTGGTCGCCTTGACCACCGGCACGGCATCGTCGTGCAGGGCGAATCCCATCATCGGCCCGCCCATCAGCAGCCGGTCGACCCCCTCGGTGTAGCCGCCGGCCGCCTCGATCACCTCGGCCATCGGCGTGCCGATACGCACCCGGACGTTCCGGGGCTCGGCCACCCCGCCGCCGGTCACCGTCACCACCCGCTCGGTCAGCGCCCGACCCTCGACCACCGCGCGCCAGCTGTTTGCCACGGTGCCGACGTTCAGGCATAGCAGTCGGTAGTCGGTGACATGCCGGTTGCGCGGCACCTCGATGCCGGTGAGCGTGCGGATCAGCTGTTTCTCGCCACCGGCCGGGTAGATACTGGGCACCACCCTGATGGCAAAGCGGTCCTCGCCCTCCTCGGCCGCCAGCCGGTCGATCACCGCCTGCAGTGCCGCGACCGCCCCTGGCTTGTTGTCCTCGATGCCGATCAGGCACCGCGAGGCGCCGACGGCGTGCAGCATCATCTGCCCGCCCCGGATGATCGTCTCGGGATCCTCCTGCATCAGCCGGTCGTCGCAGGAGATGTAGGGCTCGCATTCGGCGCCGTTGAGCACCAGGGTCTCGACCCCACCGGGGTTGGCGGTCGCGAGCTTCACGGCGGTGGGGAACACGGCCCCGCCCAGACCGACGATACCGGCCTCGCGCAGTCGCGACCGGATCTCGACCGGGCTCTTGTCACTGTAGTCGGGCCAGGGGTCGAAGGGCTCGGCCTCGCGGTCCTCGCCGTCGGCGGCGAGCACGATGCTCTGCGCCGAGAGCCCGCCGGGATGCGGCAGGCCACGTGGCTCGATCGCCTTGATCGTGCCGGAGGTCGGGGCGTGGATGGCCGCGGAGATGAAGTCGTCCGGGCGGGCGAGCAGCTGGCCGCGACGGACGCGCTCGCCGACCGACACGACCGGGATGGCCGGCGCGCCGATGTGCATGTGCAGCGGCAGGACGTACTCGTCGACCAGCGGCATCTCGCCGATGGGACGCTCGCAGGCCGGCGCCTTGTGGTACTCGAGATCCAGCCCGCCGTGAAAGCCGTGCAGCCCCGGGGAGATCGTGGCGCGCGCCTCAGGCATGGGCCAGACCCTCGCTGCGGGCCTCCGGGCCACGTGTGGGCACCGGATGGGCGGATTCGGGCATCGGGAAGCGATAGGCCTCCACGCCCTCCTCGACCGGCACCATGTCGATGCAGTCGACCGGGCAGGGGTCGACGCAGAGCTCGCAGCCGGTGCATTCGTCCTCGATCACGGTATGCATCTGCTTGGCAGCACCGAGAATCGCGTCGACCGGGCAGGCCTGGATGCACTTGGTACAGCCGATGCAGACCTCCTCGTCGATCACGGCGAGCTTCTTGACCTCCTGGACCTCGAGTTCGTCGTCCAGCGGCTTGAATTCCACGTCGAGCAGATCGGCGAGGTTGCGGATCGTCGCCTCGCCGCCCGGCGGGCAGCGGTTGATGTCCGCCTCGCCCTTGGCCATCGCCTCGGCGTACGGCTTGCAGCCCGGGTAACCGCACTGGCCGCACTGGGTCTGCGGCAGCAACTCGTCGATGCGCTCGGCGAGCGGGTTGCCCTCGACCCGGAAGAACTGCGCGGCCAGGCCCAGCAGCACGCCGAAGAAGATCGCGAGTCCGACGGCAAGAAGAATCGCCAACCACATCAGACGGTCACCATCCCGGCAAAGCCCATGAAACCCAGCGCCATCAGCCCGGCGGTGACCAGGGCGATGGGCACGCCCTCGAAGGCCGCCGGCACGTCGGCGGCCGCCAGGCGCTCACGCAGGGCGGAGAACAGGATCAGCACCATCGAGAAGCCCACCGAGGCCCCGAAGCCGTACAGCGCCGACTCGATGAAGCTGTTGGCCTGCTGGACGTTGAGCAGCGCCACGCCCAGCACGGCGCAGTTGGTGGTGATCAGCGGCAGGTAGATGCCCAGCACGTTGTGCAACAGCGGGCTGGTCTTGCGCACCATCATCTCGGTGAAGTTGACCACCACCGCGATCACCACGATGAACATGATCGTGCGCAGGTATTCCAGCCCCAGCGGCACCAGCAGCCATGCGTGCGTGACGTAGCTGGCGATCGCCGAGAGCGTCAGCACGAAGGTGGTCGCCAACGACATGCCGATGGCGGTCTCGACCTTGTTGGACACCCCGAGAAACGGGCACAGGCCGAGGAACTTCACCAGCACGAAGTTGTTGACCAGGATGGTGCTGATCAGGATGAGGATGTATTCCGTCAAGGCCACCTACCGGAGTGATGCGAAACCGCGGCGCGCGAATGGTAGCAGGGAAGTACCGGCGCCGACGAACCGATATGTTCAAGCATACCATTCGGCCGTTCAAGCACCGAGGCATCCCGGTCGGGCACAAGGGCCACGTGCCGGGGCTGGCCCACCGTCAACCGGACGGACGCGGCCAGTCGAAGCCCTCGTCGGCCTTTCTCAGCCGCGCGACCCAGTCGGCGTGGGCCTCGGCCGCCTCGGGCTCCGGGGCGATCACGCGCAGGCGCGGCCGGTCGCTCGGGATCGTGCCCAGCGCGGCCTGCCCCCCGGTCGCCGTCTCCGCCGGGTTGTCGAAGGACAGGTCCCACTGCCCGCCGGTCAGGGCCAGATAGACGTCGGCGAGGATCTCCGAATCGAGCAGGGCCCCGTGCAGCGTGCGCTCGGAGTTGTCGATCTGGTAGCGGCGGCAGAGCGCGTCCAGGCTGTTGCGCTGCCCCGGGTGCTTCTCGCGGGCGATGGCCAGCGAGTCGGTGACCCGATCGACGTGCTCGGCCAGGGGCGGGTAGCCGAGACGCTTGAGCTCGGCGTCGAGAAAGCCGACGTCGAACGCGGCGTTGTGGATGACCAGCTCCGCGCCACGGACGTACTCGAGGAACTCGTCGGCCACTTCGGCAAAGCGCGGCTTGCTCTCGAGGAAGTCATTGGAGAGGCCGTGGACGGCGAAGGCCCCGGCATCCACCGCTCGCTCGGGGTTGAGGTACTGGTGGTAGTTGCGATGCGTCAGGCGCCGCTCGACCAGTTCGACCGCGCCGATCTCGATCAGCCGGTGGCCTTCTTCGACGGGCATGCCCGTGGTCTCGGTATCCAGGACGATCTGTCGCAGTGTCATGCGTTTCTCTCGCGTTCGAATCGATTCAGCCAGCGCTCCAGCGCGGCGGCGAAAACCTGCTTGTCCTTCGGCCCGAGCGGCGGCGGTCCGCCGGTGGCCACCCCGCTCTCGCGCAGGGTCTGCATGAACTCGCGCTGGACCTGCCGACCGCGGATGGACTCGTTGGAAAACGCCTCGCCGCGCGGGCCGATCACGGCCACGCCCTTGGCGAGCGCGTCGGCGGCCAGCTCGATGTCCGCGGAGATCACCAGATCTCCGGGCTCGGCGGCCTCGACGATGGCATTGTCCGCGACATCGAAGCCCGGTGCCACCTGCATGAAACGCACCCGCTTCGAGCGCGGCACGGCGATGGCGTGATTGGCCACCAGCACCACGTCCACACCGACGCGGTCGGCGGCGCGAAAGAGCATCTGCTTGATGGGGACGGGGCAGGCGTCGGCGTCGACCCAGATGGTCAT
>NZ_JBKHFB010000058.1:0-11454 GCF_046540515.1 Guyparkeria sp. | reverse complement strand
TCGAGGGGATCGTGCATTTCATTCCCGAAGCCCGCACATGGCTGGAAATCGCGTGACGGCGTGTGTGTTCAGCTCCCGTCAATCTCCTCCACCACCGCCATGAAGGCCTCGGCAAGCGGGTTGCGCGCCCGGCCGACCGGCTCGATCCGCCCCAGGCGGCGAGTGGGCAGGACGCAATCCCCGGAGTCGAGACGCACGAGTCCTTTCCGCTGCAGGGTGGTCGGAAGCAGGGCCCATCCCACCCCCGTTCCGGCCAGTACCGCGATCGAGTCGAGCTGATTGATCTCGATCACTGCCGGAGGGATCAGCCTGCAATCGTCGAGCCAGCGATCGATCGCCGCGCGGGTGCTGGTGGCGCGCGCCGGAAGGATCAGCGGCAGCCGTTCACCGTGGCGGCGCAGGTCGTCTGCGGGGTAGCCGTCCAGGTGGCGGTCGGCGATCATCGGCACCAGGGTTTCCTCGCGGAACGCCTGCGTCCGGACCCCGTCACCGACCCTGGGCGGCAGGGTGGCGTAGGCCAGCGCGACCTCGCCGTTGCGGACCGCCTCGATGGCCCGCTCGGAGTCGTGGAAGCTCAGGTCGAGCAGCACCTCGGGGTGACGCGTAGAGAATCGCTCCAGTGCGGCAGGCAGCAGGTGCAGGCCGCAGTAGTGGCTGAGCGCGAGTGACAGTCGCCCCCCGCCTGCGCCCTCGCCGAATGCGGCCACCGTGGCGATGTCATCCAGGCTGCGCTGGACGGCCCGGACGGCCGGGAGCAGTTGTTCCCCCGGGTAGGTGAGCACCACCCGTTGGCCCAGGCGGTCGAACAGGGAAAACCCTAGCCGCTGCTCGAGCAGGGCGATTCGCTTGGAAACGGCAGGCTGGCTGACATGCAGTCGAGCGGCCGCCCCGGAGAACGAGCCGGTCTCGGCCACGGCCAGGAAAGTCAGCAATTGCTGCGTATCGAGCTGGGCGGGATTCATGGCCGGCCTCGCATGGGTTGGCGGAATGAGTTGACCACCTTCGCATGATAACCAAATGGAATGGACATGATCATTAAATTCCATTTTGGTTATCAGACCGCGGGCACTATGATCACGGCATGGAAACAACAGGCCTGAACGTGCTGGGGCTGCCGCTGCAGCCATGCTCGACGGAGCCCCTTACCGGCTTCTACCGAGACGGCCGGTGTCGGGTCGGGGCCGAGGATGGCGGCGTACACGGGATCTGCGCCGAGCTCGACGACGCGTTTCTCGATTACACCGCCGCCCAAGGCAACGAGTTGCGTCGCCCGATCCCGGCCCACGACTTCCCTGGCCTGACGGCCGGCGACCGCTGGTGCGTCTGCGCCTGGCGCTGGCGCGAGGCCTTCGAGGCCGGGGTTGCGCCGCCGGTGGTGCTGGCCGCGACGCACCACGAGGTGTTGCGGGTGATCAAGCTGCGCGACCTGATCGAGCATGCCGTCGATCCACCCGCCTCGGGACTGGACGACGGGTTCTACGAGTTTTAACGAACACAACGCGCTTACCGATTGAATTGACGGATTACTTCCCGGGCCGACCGACATGGCCCGGGGCCATCCGGAGGAAAACGCCAATGGCTGGAAAGACTCTCTACGAAAAGCTCTTCGACGCGCACGTCGTCCACGAACAGGAGGACGGCACGGCGTTGTTGTACATCGACCGTCACCTCGTCCACGAGGTGACCAGCCCGCAGGCCTTCGAGGGTCTGCGTCTGGCCGGTCGCAAGCCTTGGCGCACCGGAGCGATGCTCGCCGTACCCGATCACAACGTGCCGACCACCAACCGGGCGGGCGGTATTGCCGACCCGGTCTCGCGAGAGCAGGTCAGCACGCTCGACCGCAACTGCCAGGAGTTCGGCGTTCAGGAATTCCCGATGGCCGACCTGCGCCAGGGTATCGTCCACATCATTGGCCCGGAAGAGGGCTTCACGCTCCCCGGTGCGACGGTGGTCTGCGGCGACTCGCACACCTCCACCCACGGGGCGATCGGCGCGCTTGCCTTCGGCATCGGCACCTCCGAGGTCGAGCACGTCATGGCGACCCAGACCTTGCTGCAAAAGCGCACCAAGACCATGCAGGTGCGCGTCGAGGGCGAGCTCGGGCCGGGCGTGACCGCCAAGGACGTCGTGCTCGCGATCATCGGCAAGATCGGCACGGCCGGGGGCACCGGGTACGCGATCGAGTTCGCCGGCTCGGCGATCGAGTCGCTCTCCATCGAGGGGCGGATGAGCGTGTGCAACATGTCGATCGAGGCCGGCGCCCGCGCCGGCATGGTCGCCGTCGACGAGAAGACTGTCGAGTACTTCCGGGACAAGCCGTTCGCGCCCACCGGGGAGATGTTCGAGCGCGCCGCCGAGTACTGGCGCACCCTCAAGTCCGACCCGGGTGCCGAATTCGACAAGGTCGTGGTGCTGGACGGGACCAAGATCGAACCGCAGGTCAGCTGGGGCACGTCGCCCGAGATGGTCGTGCCGGTCAACGGCCGCGTACCGGACCCGGCCGCCGTGACCGACCCGGTCAAGGCCGAGGGCATGCGCAAGGCGCTCGCCTACATGGGCCTCGAGGCGAACACGCCGATGACCGACATCCGGATCGACAAGGTGTTCATCGGTTCGTGTACCAACGCGCGCATCGAGGACCTGCGCGCCGCCGCTGCGGCCATCAAGGGCGGGCACGTGGCCGACAACGTCACGCTCGCCATGGTGGTGCCGGGTTCGGGGCTGGTGCGCGAACAGGCCGAGAAGGAAGGACTGGACAAGATCTTCCTCGAGGCCGGCTTCGAATGGCGCGAGCCGGGCTGCTCGATGTGCTTGGCGATGAACGCCGACCGGCTCGAGCCGGGCGAGCGCTGTGCATCGACCTCGAACCGTAACTTCGAGGGTCGGCAGGGGCAGGGCGGTCGCACGCACCTGGTCAGCCCCGCGATGGCGGCTGCGGCCGCAGTCGCCGGTCATTTCGTCGACGTCCGTCAAGCGTAAGGGAGAGTCACCATGCAGGCATTCACCACCCACACGGGGATCGTCGCGCCGCTGGATCGCTCGAACGTCGATACCGACGCGATCATCCCGAAGCAGTACCTGAAATCGGTCAAGCGCACCGGCTTCGGCCCGACCGCCTTCGACGACTGGCGTTACCTCGACCCGGGCGAGCCGGGGATGGATCACAGCCAGCGACGCAAGAACCCGGATTTCGTGCTCAACCAGGAGCCGTTCGACCGCGCGACCATCCTGCTTGCCCGCGAGAACTTCGGCTGCGGTTCCTCGCGCGAGCACGCCGTCTGGGCGTTGACCGACTTCGGCTTTCGTGCCGTGATCGCGCCGTCGTTCGCCGACATCTTCTTCAACAACAGCTTCAAGAACGGGCTGCTTCCCATTGCCCTGAAAGAGGAAGAGGTCGACGCGATTTTCAAGGCGGTCGCCGCCGATCCGGGGCTCGAGCTTGAAATCGACCTGCCGGGCCAGGTGGTAAGGGCCCCGGACGGCAGCGAGTACGCCTTCGAGATCGACAGCTTTCGCAAGCACTGCCTGATCGAGGGGCTCGACGACATCGCGCTGACCCTCGAACACGCGGACAAGATCAAGGCCTACGAGACCGCCCAGATGGAAAAGACGCCGTGGTTGTTCAACGACATGCGCGGCAACGTCGGCGGCTGACTACCGAACCACAGACTCGAGAAAGAAAACCCAACACCATGAGCGAAAAGAACATTCTTGTCCTGCCGGGCGACGGCATCGGCCCGGAAATCACCGAACAGGCGGTCAACGTCCTCAAGGCCGCCGTCGAGGGCAGCGACCTCGAACTGTCGTTCACCGACGGGCTGATCGGCGGGGCGGCGTACGACGCCGAGGGCGAGCCGTTC
This sequence comes from Guyparkeria sp., assembly GCF_046540515.1. GTDB lineage: Bacteria > Pseudomonadota > Gammaproteobacteria > Halothiobacillales > Halothiobacillaceae > Guyparkeria. The sequence goes on along the minus strand of NZ_JBKHFB010000058.1, from coordinate 7,594 downwards.
CCGGAGATCACTCGACGACAGGCCAACGAGGCGGATGCGGTGCTGCTGGGCGCGGTCGGCAGTCCGCAATACGACGAACTGGATCGCCCGCTGCGCCCCGAGCGCGGGCTGCTGGCCATCCGCAAGGAGCTGGGCCTGTTCGCCAACCTGCGTCCGGCCATGCTCTACAGCGCGCTGGCGGATGCCTCCTCGCTCAAGCCGGAGGTGGTCGCGGGGCTCGATATCCTGATCGTGCGCGAGCTGACCGGCGGGGTCTACTTTGGTCAGCCGCGCGGAATTCGCGAGGTGGACGGCCAGCGCGAGGGCTTCAACACCATGCACTACAACGAGGGCGAGATCGAGCGCATCGGTCGCGTCGCCTTCGAGGCCGCCCAGAAGCGCGGGAAGCGCCTGTGCTCGGTCGACAAGGCCAACGTGCTCGAGACCTCCGAGCTGTGGCGCGAGGTGATGAATCGCCTGGCCGATGAATATCCGGACGTGGAGCTGTCGCACATGTACGTCGACAATGCCGCGATGCAGCTGGTGCGGGCGCCGAAGCAGTTCGACGTGATCGTCACGGAGAACCTCTTCGGCGACATCCTTTCCGACCAGGCCTCGATGTTGTCGGGCTCGATCGGCATGCTGCCGTCGGCCTCGCTCAACGAGAAGGGACAGGGGCTGTATGAGCCCAGCCATGGCTCGGCACCGGACATCGCGGGGCAGGGCGTGGCCAACCCGATGGCGACGATTCTTTCGGCGGCGATGCTGCTGCGCTACTCCTTCGGCCGCGGTGATATGGCCGAACGGATCGAGAACGCCTGCGTCGCGGTACTCGACCAGGGCCTGCGCACCCCCGACATCATGCAGGCCGGCAAACGGCAGGTCTCCACCGGCGAGATGGGCCAGGCCGTCGTCGAGGCCCTGCGGACCTGACCGGGGATTCGATCACTTCGATAGCCCGGCGTGATGCGCTAGGCTAGAGGCAATGCACTTCGCGGGTGGGCGACGGCCGCCTGCCCGCGGCCGATTCGCACCAGACTTCCAATCCTTGAGGAGAAACCTTCATGAGCAAGACGGTCGACGTTGCTGTCGTCGGCGCCACGGGCGCCGTTGGCGAGACCATGCTGTCCATCCTGGCCGAGCGGAACTTCCCGGTCGGCAAGGTATACGCACTGGCATCCGAACGCTCCGCCGGCAAGAAGGTCGCCTTCGGCAACACCTACCTGACGGTCGAGGACCTGGCTTCCTTCGATTTCTCCAAGGTCCAGGTCGGTCTGTTCTCGCCGGGTGGGGCGATCTCCCGCGAGTACGCGCCCAAGGCGGCCGCGGCAGGCTGCGTGGTGATCGACAACACCTCCGAGTTCCGTTATGACGAGGACGTGCCGCTGATCGTCCCGGAAGTGAACGCCCACGCGATCGCCGGCTACACCCAGCGCAACATCATCGCCAACCCGAACTGCTCGACCATCCAGATGCTGGTCGCCTTGAAGCCGATCTACGATGCCGTCGGCATCGAGCGCATCAACGTGGCCACCTACCAGGCCGTCTCCGGCTCGGGCAAGGAGGCGATCGAGGAGTTGGCCACGCAGAGCGCTCGCAAGCTCAACGGTCAGGACGCCGATGCCGTGGTCTACCCGAAGCAGATCGCCTTCAACGCGCTGCCGCAGATCGACGTGTTCCAGGACAACGGCTACACCAAGGAAGAGATGAAGATGGTCTGGGAGACCAGGAAGATCTTCGAGGACGAGTCGATCCTGGTGAACCCGACCGCCGTGCGCGTGCCGGTATTCTTCGGCCATTCCGAGGCCGTGCACATCGAGACGCGTGACAAGATCACCGCCGAGCAGGCCCGCGAACTGTTCAAGAAAGCCGAGGGCGTCGAGGTGCTGGATACCCGCAGTGACGGTGGCTATCCGACCGCGGTGACCGAGGGCGCCGGCCACGACCCCGTGTACGTCGGCCGCATCCGCGAGGACATCTCGCACGAGCGAGGACTCAACCTGTGGGTGGTGGCAGACAACGTGCGCAAGGGGGCGGCACTCAATAGCGTGCAGATCGCCGAGTGCCTGGTGCGCGACTACCTCTGATCTGTGGCACAATCGGGCTCGGTAAGGGGTCGAGGGACACACTGCATGCCTCTGCGGATCGCCGAGCATCCGGTTTAAGCAGGCGCAGCGTTATCCCCAAAGGAAGGCGCCGGACGATCGCCGGGCAATGACGCCCGGCTCACCGGCACGAGCAAGGAGTCAGTGACATGCGGAAGTTGAGTTTGGTGATTGCGGGGGTTCTGGGTGCCGGGGCCCCGTTTATCAGCCAGGCCGCCACCCTGGGCGAGGCCCGGGTGCAGTCGTACTTGAGCGAGCCTCTAGACGTGCGGGTGCCCTTGGCGCGTTCCAGCGACGAGCCACTCGACGAGATCACCGTGAAGCTCGCTCCCCCCTCGTTCTACCGCGAGGCAGGCGTGCCGCTGGAAAACATCACCGGCAATCTTACCTTCCGCATCGAGTCGGAAGGGGGCCGAGATTACGTGGTGATCGGCTCCAAGCGCCCGATTCGCGATCCCATTCTCAGCATCCTGCTCGAGGTCGATTCTCCGCAGGGTCGAATGATTCGCGAGTTCAACCTGCTGCTCGATCCCCCCTCAGCGAAATCGAGCCCGGATTCACCCCAACGCTCGTCGACAGCCAAAGCGGCGGGCGATCAGCCGAGTGCCGGTACCCGCACCAGGTCGGAAACGGCCTCCTGGGAACGCGTGGAGCCGACCCGTGACGTGTCGTTGGACGCCACGCGCGAGGTTCGGCGCGGTGACACTCTCTACGATATTGCCCGCGAGTACGTCGACGACAGCGACGACGTGCGCCCGATGATGCAGGCGATCATCGATGCCAACCCAAAGGCGTTTGCCAACGGCAATGGCAATGCGCTGATGGCCGGCGCGCAACTCAAGGTGCCGGGGAGCGCGAAGGCGGAGTCGACTGAAGAAGCGGACACTTCCGACGACAGCGAGTCGAGCGAAACCGCCATGGAGCAGCTACCGGCACTCGAACTGCTCGAACCGGAGGACCGGGACGAGGGTGACGAGTCGTCCGAGCCTGCCGCGCCCGCCGAGACAGGTGGTTTCGGCAACCTGTCACGAGAGCGGCCCCTGGCGGCGATCGCCGATAGCACCCAGGCGGATTCGGCCGGACAGGACGATCGCGAAGCGGCGTTGGATCGAGAGGAGGTGGAGTCGGTTCGAGCCGAGAACGAGGCGCTCACGGAGGAGCTTCGCGGTCTCAAGGACCAGATCGACTCGATCAAGGTCGGCGTCGACGACCGGGATGCGCGGATTTCCGAGTTGCAGGAGGTCATCGAACAATCGCGGGCCGAACTCGAACGTGCGCAGGCGGCCTCTGACAATTTCTGGGTGCAGTGGGGCAAGTACCTGACCGGTGCATTAGGCCTGGTGATTCTCGCCCTGCTCATCGCGCTCGGCCTGAAACGGTCGCGTCGAGACGACGAGCCCGGGATCCCGATGCCGGCGACGGCCGATCGCGTCACCGAGTCAAGGAGTTCGACGGCGTCTGCCGAGAGCGCCGAAACGAACCTGGATAACGCCTCGTCGGCCCGGACGACCGGCGCGGCAGCTGCGGTTGGCGGCGCATCCGCCACCTTGGCCGGGGCGCATGCCGCGACCCAACCTTCGGAGGAACCCGACTCGGAGACGTCAGCGGACACGGGGGCCGCGGCGGGCGTGGACGATCCCATGAACCCGGAAATGGCCCTCGAGGAGGCGCGCGTACTCGAGTCGTTCAACCTGACCCACCAGGCAGTCGAGCTGCTGCAGGACAGCCTCGCCGAGCATCCGGGTCACAGCGGCCTCCAGTCGGCGCTCAATCGCCTCAAGGGAGTCGATGAGCAGGGCCCCGATGAGGCATCCTCCACCGAGTTGAAGGCGGCCACCAGCGTCGATCGCCAACCGGGCCAGACTGAGGGCGAGACGGAGGCCGAGCCGGAACCGAGGTCGACAGAAATCGACGAACCGGCCGACTCCCCGGCACACAAGGAGAACGACGCACCGACAGGGGAGGGCTGGGACGAAGACCTCGATGACATGCTGGCGACCTCCGAGGCGGACTCCACGCCACTCGAGGACGATGGATCGACGGATTGGGACGATTCCTTCGCTCTGGAAACGCCGTCCGACGAGACGGGGAAACAGGAGACCCCGACCAGGACCGCCGAGGAACCGGCCGACCTGAACCTGCCGGAGAACGAGGTGCCGCCGGCGAGCGTCGAGGCGAGCGACCAGTCGACCACGGAACCCGAAGCCCTCGACCTGGACCTCACGGGCTACGAGCCGGCCGGCAGCCGGGAGGAATCGGCGCCTCCGGCCGACGAGGACAGCGGACTGGAGCTGGATCTCGGCGAGCCCCGAGCGAGCGGAGAGGAAACCGAGGCCGGCGAGCCTGAGCCGAAGGCATCGGAAGAGCAGGCATCGGACGATACGGAGGAAGGCGACAGGGAGGAAGACATCGACACGCGGGTCGGGCTGGCCGAGGCGTTCCTGGACGTCGGCGATCGCGAAAGCTTCGACATGATCGAAGCGGAGTTGCGGGAGGAGGGTGCCACCGCGGCGCTCGAGCGGCTCGAGACACTCAAGGCGCGTTACGATGCCGGCTGAGTCGGGGCGGCGCCATCCGGGAACGTAAACCCGCCCCCGCAACGTGAGAGGGCCCGCCGTGAGGTGGGCCCTTTGCTATGGTATGTGCTCAACTGTCGCTGGCCGCCGGAAACGGGCGCCTGGGCCAACAGGTGATGACGAACGAAAAAGGCCGACGACTCGGTGAGCCCTCGGCCTTCGATCAAGCTTGAAAATTGGTGCCCAGGAGAGGACTCGAACCTCCACGGATCTCTCCACTAGTACCTGAAACTAGCGCGTCTACCAGTTCCGCCACCTGGGCAACGCGGCGCATATTAGGAACCCTGAGGGGGACTGTCAACAGTGAACACGAAAAAAACCCCGGCTTGCCAGTTACAGCTCTTGGCTTCCGGATACCGCGATGCGCTGTCTGCGACGGATAACCGTCTGATTAGCTGCGAAACACCCAGCCCAAACTCGGCCAGACTGACGGTCATTGCCGGTTTGGATGACGGGATGAGGCCGACATTCCAACATTCGCATTCGGAGGTGCCGACAGAAACGGTGACCATCGACGAACTGGTGCGCCGGGCGTCGAGTGACGACGTGACCATCGAGGTGCTCATGGAAGTCGACGGGTGGGATGACGCGCTGTCGCCGTTGTTTGCCGCGCTCCGGGATCGACCGAACCGGCCGGTGATCGTGCATTTCGGTGCCGGGCACCCGGTCGGGGGCGAGATCGACCGCAACATGGTCTCGCTGGGTTACACGCGCCAGCGTGGCGACGAACCGATGTATCTGTTCGATATCGAAACCTACAAGCGGACCCCGGATTGGCTGAATGCACGCAACTGGGCCAACCCCGAGCTGTGGGGGAAGTACCGATGGTAGATGTGGCGCCCGCGGACGTGTCACGACGTCGAAGGCGGTGTCGACAGCGGACGGACGATTGCGTGGGCGGCATGGCTTCGGTGGGGCGGAGAACCCCGATGGCTGCCGCCACACCGTCGAACCTGCATTTAACATAATATATATTCTACGAAGTGCGGTTGGCCCGCGACGAAATCGCCTGTGCGCGTAGCTGACATGATGGCCTGCCACTCAGGCGGACCGCAGAACGCCAAGCAGGCCGGTACTTGCACTACAATGATGGGCGGCCGGCCCGATCGTTTTTCGGACCGGGTGAATACATCTTCTCCATAGGCCCGCCATGCGTCTCATCTCGTCCGCCGCCGTGTTCTTGGGAACGATCCTGCTCGCCGCCGGTTCCGGTTGCTCGATCAGCCCCGCCGACGAATCATCGCCAGCGACCACCGGGGACACCCTGGCATCCGCATCGACGCCCGACGCTCGCGATCGCGCGACACAGGGGCCGATCTTCCATGTGCTCGCCGGCGAGTTCTACGGTCGTCACAAGAACTACGAGCAGGCCGCGATGCACTACGCCGAGGTGGCCGGTCAGAGCAATGACACGGCACTGCTCGAACGAGCCATTCAGGCCGCCATTTTCGCCGACCGCTTCGACCTTGCCCAGGAGCTGGCCGAACGACTGCGCCAGGTGTCTCCGGATAACGCCCGAGCCGCGGCCGTGATGATGATCTCGTCACTCGAACTGGGCGAGACCGAACAAGCGGACCGGGCCCTGAACCAGTGGCTCGAGTCGGATGCGGGCAACGTCGGGAAGATCTTCAACGAGACGGGCCAGTACCTGCAAAAGAGCCTCGATCGGGATCGGGCCATTGATTACACCCATCACCTGGCCGAGCGCTTTCCACAGCAGTACGAGGCCCAGGTCATGGTCGCCAAGCTGGCGCTATCGTTCGGCGAGTTGTCGCTTGCGCGCCAGGCTGCCGACCGGTCGATCGCGCTCCGGCCGGAGGAGTCCACGGGCTACGACCTTGCCATGCTGATCGCGAATCGCGAAGGCGATGTGGATCAGGCGATACGGGTGCTGGAAAAGGCTTATCACCGGTTTCCCGACAAGGCTCGCTACGCCAGCGGGCTGATCGAGGCTCGCCTGACAGCCGGCCAGCGCGAATCGGCGCTCGCCTTGCTCGAAAGACAACTCGAGGGCCGCCGGAACAACCCCGAGTTGTTGCGCAACCTGTCGCTCTTCGCGTTCCGCCTCGAACGCCCGGACCTGGCCGAACAGGCACTCACACGCCTGGAGCAACTGCCCGGCCAGGCGGACGTCGTTCACCTCATCCGTGGGCGCGTCGCCTTGCAGGAATCCGACCTTTCTGCCGCGGAATCCGCCCTGTCCCAGGTCAGCCCGCGCAGCGAGCATTACGCAAACGCGCAGGTGCTCCTCGCCGGAGCACGGGTTGACCTGGGTGAACCGGAGTCGGCCGTTCGCGGCCTGGAAAAGGCCCTGCTCGCCGAGGAGACCGACGAGACCGATCAGCAACAGCTGATGCTCGCCCTCACCTCGACGCTGGCCGAGTCGGGTCGCTTCGATGAGAGTCTCGAGATCGCCGACCAGGCCATCGACGCGTGGCCGGATGCCAGCGATTTCCGCCTGCAGAAGGCGATGACGCTGTTCGCCCTGGACAAATCCGGGGCCGCTATCGGCGTGCTGCGCGAGGTCATCGAACGTGACCCCGAGCACGCCCCGGCCCTGAACGCGCTCGGTTACACGCTTGCCGACGAGGACCGCAAACTCGACGAGGCCGAAGACCTTATCGAGCGCGCCCTGAACATCGACCCGGACAATTCCGCCTACCTCGACAGCCTTGGCTGGCTGAGATACCGCCAGGGTGACATCGAGAATGCCATCAAGATACTGCGAAGTGCCTACCGCAGCGGGCCGAATGCCGAGATCGGCGCTCACCTCGGCGAGGTGCTCTGGGTCGATGGCCAGCGCGAGGCGGCGCTCGAGGTCTGGGAGGACTCCCTGACAATCGACTCCGGCGACGGCACCCTGATCGAGACACTGCGCGAGTATGCGCCGGAGCTGCTGCCGGCAGAGGATCAGCCCTGAGCTGGCGTTCGCCG
>NZ_JBKHFB010000057.1:0-11569 GCF_046540515.1 Guyparkeria sp. | reverse complement strand
CGCTCAGGGCAGATAGCGCTCGGGATCGACCGGTTTGCCCTGCCGTCGAATCTGGAACAGGAGATGGCCGCCCTGCTCGGGCTTTCGATGATCCCGCGGCCCGACACGGGCGATGGTCTGGCCGGAACGCACCTGATCACCCTCGGAGACGTTCAGGCTCTTGTTGTAGGCGTAGGCCGAAAGCCATTCGGCGTTGTGCTTGACGATCACAAGGTTGCCGTAGCCGGGCAGGCCGTCGCCCGAATAGACCACGCGCCCGCCCGCCGCCGCACGCACCGGCGTATCGATATCGGACGCCAGAATCACGCCCTTCTGCGCAGGTGCGCCCTCGGCGAAGCGATGCAGTACCCGCCCCTCGAGCGGCCACTTCCAGCTCACCGATGAGGAGGCGGCCGGCGTGTCACGACGCCGTTTGTCGGCACCGGAGGCCGTCTTGACCGGCGTTTTCGCCGCCGACGGGGCGCTCGCCTTGTGCCCACCAGTGACGGCGCCAGCCGGCGGAGTCAGACGCAGGCGCTGACCGATCTTGAGTTGGCGCGGGTTGGAGATGCCGTTCCAGCGCGCCAGCCGCTGCCAGTCGAGGTCGTTGGCCACCGCGATGGAATAGAGGGTATCCCCGCCCTTGACGTAGTAGACCGGTTCGCCTCGCTCCCAGCTGCTGAAGTCCGTGGGGGTGGCGCAGCCCTGCAGCAGAACCAGCCCCGACAGGACGCCCACCACCGCCAGTCGGCGTAGGTAGGAGGGAACGAGGACGAGCCGGGCGATACGCATGCGCTACATCAACTGCCAGACACCGATGGCAACCAGCAGCAGCGCCACGAACAGCCAGCCCAGCCATTCGATGTACCGCCGCAGTATGGGTGCAACCCGTGGGCCGGCCCAGGCGACCAGCCCCGACACGAGGAAGAATCGCGACCCGCGACCGACCAACGAGGCGAGCACGAAGCCGAGCGGGTTCATCGTCAGTGCCCCGGCCGCAATGGTGAACACCTTGTAGGGGATGGGCGAGAACCCGGCGACCAGCACCGCCCAGAAGCCCCACTCGGCAAACCACTGACGTGCCCGGTCGAATCCCTCCGCGTAGTGCGATTCGGCCAGCCAGGGCTCGATGGCCTCGATTGCCCAGAAGCCGACCAGGTATCCGAACACTCCGCCCAGCACACTGCCGAGCGTCGCTATCAGCGCGAACCCCCACCAGCAGCGTGGGCGGGCCAGCGCCATCGGCATGAGCATGACGTCGGGGGGAATCGGGAAGAACGAGGACTCGGCGAAGCTCAGCACCCCGAGCAGGGCAGGACCCCGGCGATGGGCCGACCAGGCCAGCACACGGTCATACAGCGGGCCGAACAGCCTCATGGGCACCTCGTGTCGACTGATTCATGGGCCGATGTCACGCAAGCGACCCCGGCAGCAGGGGGACGAACGACACCAGATCGTACCAGCGCGTCTGGTACTCGCTGTCGGCCAGTCGCGTGATCACGGTCAGTTTCTGCCCACCGCCCTGGGCCCCAACCGGGATGACCAGCCGCCCGCCGATCGCAAGTTGCTCCTTGAGCTCGGGCGGCACGGCATCCGGCGCGGCGGTCACCACGATGCCCTCGAACGGTGCCTGCGAGGGCCAACCCTTGAAGCCGTCCCGGTGCATGTAGCGGATATTGAGCAGGCCCAGCGCGCGATGTCTGGCCTTGGCTTGGTCGAGGAACGCAGCGATACGCTCGACGGTGAACACCGACTGGCACAACTGGGCCAGCACCGCCGCCTGGTAGCCCGAGCCGGTCCCCACTTCCAGCACGCGCGTCAGGCGGGGCTCGCCTGCCATGACCAGCTCGGTCATCCGCGCGACGATATAGGGTTGCGACAGGGTCTGACCCTGACCGATGGGCAGCGAGCAGTCCTCGTAGGCCCGCACGCCCTGCACCTCGTCGACGAATGCCTCGCGTGGCACGGCCGCCATGGCATCCAGCACCGGCTGGGCGCGAATCCCCTGCGAGACCAGGCGCTCGAGCATGGTCCGGCGCGCCCACTGGTAGTTCCGACGGATCACAGGACCGCCCTCAGACCAGCCATTGCTCGAGCGCCGGCATCGCCTCGTGACGGGTCATGTCGAAGTGGATCGGCGTGACGGACACCCAGCCGGCCGACAGGGCATGGAAGTCCGTGCCCTCGCCGGCATCCTCGGCCTCGCCGGCCGCCCCGATCCAGACGATCTCGCGCCCGCGCGGATCGATGTCCCTGACCAGCTGCCCGGACGGGTGGCGCCGACCCAGCCGCGTGGCACGAACGCCGTGGATCTGCTCGAGCGGCGCGTCCGGCACGTTGACGTTGAGCAACGTGTAGGCGGGCAAGGGGTGGTTGCCGAGACGGCGGATCAGCCATTCGACCCAGTGGGCGGCGGACTCCAGGTATTCCGGGGCGAACGACTGGCAGGAGGCCGCGATCGACGGCAACCCCAGTGCCCGCCCCTCGCTGGCCGCCGCCACGGTGCCGGAATAGAGCACGTCGTCACCGAGATTCGCGCCGTGGTTGATGCCGGAGACCACCAGGTCGGGCATTTCGGGCAGCAACCCCTTGATGCCGAGATGCACGCAGTCCGACGGCGTGCCGTCGATCACCCACAGCCGCTCCTCGAGCTGGCGTGGCCTCAGTGGCCGGGAGAGCGTGAGACTGTTGGACGCCCCGCTGCGATCGCGATCCGGGGCGACGATGGTAACGGTGGCGAATGTCGCCAGTCGTTCGGCCAGCACATTCAGGCCGGGGGAGAGGTAACCGTCGTCGTTGCTCAACAGGATGTGCATCGATTGCTCGTTTTCTGAACGCTGATAAGTGGGATAGCGACAAGGATACCGCCTGCCGGGCACCAATTCAGCAGGCACGCGTGCGTCGCGTGGGTGCAGCCCCACGGACAGGGAGGCTATGATGCCGGCATGAACGACGAGTCACGCATCGATCCCGAGGATCGCGCCCTGTTTCTCGACGCCGTCGGCCCGGTCGACCCGGTCGAGGACGAGCGGGTCGAGCCCGAGCGACCGCGCGTCAGCGCCCGCCCGCGGCGCGAGGCGCATTTCGACGAGCTGGTGGACACCGTCAACCTCAGCGATCTCGCCGAGGCGCCCGAACACGGCGAGCAGGTGCAGTACGTCCGCCCCGGCGTGCAGAAGACCATTCTGCGAAAGCTCAAGCGCGGTGGCTACAGCGTATCCGCCTCGCTCGACCTGCACGGGCTGACCGTCGAGCAGGCACGCCAGGAAGTGGGCGCCTTCATCCGCAGCGAACGCGGCGAGGTGCGCCGCTGCGTGCGCATCGTCCACGGCAAGGGCTATCGCTCCGCCGACGGCCAGCCGGTACTGAAGACGCTGCTCAATCGCTGGCTGCCGCAGCGCGACGACGTGGTCGCCTTCTGTTCGGCACCACCCCACGACGGCGGCACCGGCGCGCTCTACGTATTGTTACGTCGACTCTCGAGCGCCGACTGACTCAGTCTTTCTCCGCCGGTCGCGACCGGTCGACGTCGAATGGCAACTCGACCAGATAACCGCCTTCGGTGGTGCGGATGCTCAGGCGTGCGATCCATTCGGTCACGTCGCTGGTGCACACGGGGAGAATGATGTCTTCGCGATAGCTGTCGTCTGCGAATCGCTCCAGGCGATAGGCGTTCTCGCCCATGTCCATCTCGCGCATGTCGAAGTCCACGCGCACCTCGCCCACGTCACCCGCGACGTCTCCTTCCGGGCGGACTTCGAAGGTGAATTTCTCCAACGGCACGATCACCTCGGGTATCCGGACATGAAAACGTCCCACGCCCTCGATCTCGAGCCGGCAACCCTCCCCCTTGATCGAGCAGTCGGCCGGGGGGGATACCTCGGTCAGATCGCCGCCGCCCGGCGTGTCGATGACCAGCTTGTCCGGGGCTCGGCCCCAGAGGTAGGTCAGCACGCCGAGGATCAGCAGCGTCGCCACCAGCCATTTCGCCTGTTTCATGCTCATTGGTCTCTCCCCTTCGCGCGGATCGCGCTCACCAGAATGCCGAAATCGAGGCCACGCCGAATCCCCCCCGGCGCCAGACGCGCCACAGGTCACGGGGACCGACGCCACCCAGCGCGTAGACGGGCATGGAGGCCGTCTCCGCCAGCGTCGCAAATGCCGACCACCCGATTCCGGTCGCGTCCGGATGGGTCGAGGTCGAACGAATCGGCGAAAGGGTCACCAGATCGACGGCCAGGTCGACGGCCCGATCGAGGCTGGCCCGATCATGGACCGCGGCGCTCACCAGGTGACCTCGAGCCTGCCATTCCCCTACCTGTGCGTCGGAAACGTCCGTCAGCCTGGCATGGTTGAGGTGCAGACCGACACGTGGGTCCAGCCCTCCGGGACAAGGGCGGTCGCCGGGCGGGTTGATCACCGGCCAGTGCCCGGCCGCTAGCACCGCCCGGGCGAGTGCGGGCCACGGCACCTCCCCTTCACCGGCCCCGGGGCGCAGGTTGACCAGCATGGGGCCAGGCAGCCGGCGCAGGCCCGATTCGACCTGCGCCTGCCAGGCGATGGGGCCCTCGGCGCCGACCGGCGGCGTGATCGCCAGGCACCGCGGCAGCACCAGGGCGTTGACCAGGCCGCGGTTGGCCGGCGGCATCGCCGCCAGCCAGTCACCGCGCGTGTCCCGGTCGAGCGGCTCGGCGGCGAGCACCTGCCCTTCCATCGAGCGAGGCGGGCCATCCCAGGACGTCACCTCGAATCCCACCAGCCGCAGGCGGCGATCGGGGTAGTCCCAGTCAAGCGTGATCAGACGGCGGGCGCGGCGCACGCGGACACCGATCTCCTCGGCCAGTTCGCGCCCCAGGGCTTCCCGCAGGGTCTCGTCGTCCCGGCGCTTGCCGCCCGGAAAGGCCCGCATGCCGGCCAGATGCCTGCCGTCGGGCCGGATCTCGGTCCAGACGCGCCCGTCCGGCTCGCGCAGCATCCCCAGAACGATGTCGGTGCGCGGCCGTTCCATCGCGATCAGGAGCGGTACTCGGCGTTGATCTTGACGTAGTCGTAGGAAAAATCGCAGGTCCAGACCTGGTCGGCCGCCGTGCCGCGGCCCAGATCGATGTGCATGGTGATCTCGGGCTCGGCCATCACCGCGGCGGCCTGGGCCTCGACGTACTCGGGATCGCGCCCGCCGTCGACCACCACCCGCACGTCGCCCAGCCACAGGCTGACGTTGCCCACGTCCAGGTCGTCGATGCCGGCGTAGCCGACAGCCGCGAGGATGCGTCCGAGATTGGGGTCGGAGGCGAACAGCGCGGTCTTGACCAGCGGGCTGTGCGCGATCGCCTTGCCCACCAGCCGGCACTCGGCGCGGTCGCGGCCGCCGCTGACCTCGATGGTGACGAACTTGGTCGCCCCCTCGCCGTCACGGGCCAGGGCCTGGGCGAGGAAGACCGCCACCTCGGCGACGGCATCGCGCAGCGGCGCGTAGTTCGGGTCGTCGGTGCTCGACACCTCGAGGCTGCCCGGCCGACCGTTGGCGATCAGCATGAAGGCATCGTTGGTCGACGTGTCGCCGTCGACGGTGACCCGGTTGAAGCTTTCCTCGGTGACCTCGTCGAGCATCGCCTGGAGCACGGGCTTGGGCACCCGGGCATCCATGCCCATGTAGCCGAGCATGGTCGCCATGTTGGGGTGGATCATCCCCGAGCCCTTGGCGATGCCGGTGATGGTCACCGACGCCCCGCCGATCAGGCGGGTCAGCGACCGCCCCTTGGGGATGGTGTCGGTGGTCATGATCGCCGAGGCGGCGCGCAGCCAGTTGTCCTCGACCGCCTCGGCCACTGCCTGGGGCAGCGCCGCGATGATCTTCTCGGCGGGCAGCGTCTCCATGATCACCCCGGTGGAGAACGGCCAGACGGCCCGGTCGTCGCATCCCAGGCGGTGGGCCAGCGTGTGGCAGACCGACTCGGCGCGCGCCATGCCGTCGCGCCCCGTGCCGGCGTTGGCATTGCCGGTATTGATCACCAGCGCACGCGGGGCGACATCGCTGTCGCGGCGCTCACGGCACATCACCACCGGCGCCGCGCAGTAGCGGTTCTGGGTGAATACCCCGGCCATGGTCGCGCCCTCGGGCAGCAGCATCACGGCGAGATCGTCGCGGTTGGCCTTGCGCACGCCGGCCTGGGCGATACCGATGCGGATACCGGGGATCGGTTGCAGATCGCCGGCAGCCGGCGCGGTCAATCCAACGCTCATGCCTTGCTCTCCTGAATCACCGTGCGGCTCAACCGCCGAAGGCCATGTTCAACAACTGGTTGGCCGAGGTGCCGTTGAGATCGAGGTTACCTTGGCGGAAATCGACGGTGGTGGAGACCACGCCGTCCTCGACGCTGAGCCACCCCTGGGCGACCAGCGGGGCCAGTTGCTCCTCGACCACCGCAGCCCCCTGCCCGCGGGCCGCCGCGGACTTCTCCAGCAGGGCGAGCGGCATCTCGAGGCTGCCCTCGACCACCAACGCACTGAGCAGCGCCATCCACATCATCGGATTGGGTTCGCCGTCCATCATGCCGGCCGGCAGTTCGGCGGCCAGCGCGATCGCCGTGTCGCCCTCAGCGGTAGTCGCGCGCAGCGGCTCGATGGCGATTCGCGGCCCGTGACTCATCAGGGCGGGCAATTCGGCCATCATGGCCTCGGTGAACGCCTCGTCGATCGCCGCCCCCTGCGCGGCAAGCTCCTGCAATGTTTCCATCCGCTCGACCAGGGCACGCATTGCCGCGACATCCAGTCGCTCGACGGCAACCCGCATCTGCGCGTCACGGAAGGTCTCGTCCTCGACCATCGCCTCACCGACCGCGTAATCGACCGCGAAGCCCCATTGATCCTCGTCGCGCGCCGAATCGAACCGGAGCACGAAATCCTCGACAAAGCCGAGTTCACTCGACTCGGCGATCTCGAGACGATCGAGCTCGAAGCGACCCTCGCTGTCCCAGACGAATCCGTCCTCGGCGACCTGCCCGGAGGCGACCAGACGCAGACCCTCGGCGACCATCGCCGAGCCGGAATCGACGCCTTCGGCCTCGTCATCGACGGCCAGCCGGTCTCCCTCAACGCCATAGTCGAAGCGCCCGTCGGCCTTCGTGTCGAGACGCAGATCCGCCCCCGAGAAGTCGACCCCGTCGAGCTCGACCGCCGGGATGCGGCCAGTCGAATGGCTGGACCCGGTCGGGTACAGCGCCGTGGCGAGGGTGAACTCGGCGTCCTCGCCGAACACCTCGGCCAGCTCCGCGCGCAGCTCGGGGTCTTTCGGCTCCCAGGTGGTGTGGACGGTCGCGTATCGTCCGTCGGGGCCGGGAAGCTGGTCGATGCGATGATTCAACTTCACCCGCACCGGTTCCTGTTCCGGCAGGCGCAGCCACAGCTCGGACTCGGCATGGGACTCGAGGTAGCCGCGCTGGTAGTCGGTCACCGCCAACTCCAACGCATCACGCGTTCCCGGGAAACGCTCGACCTCGGCCAGCGTGTTCTCCATGACGTGGCCGGTAACGAACGGCGCGGCGGCGAGCAACCCGGCCAGCACGGCCACGGCGGCAACAATCAGACGTTTCATTCCCTGTCTCCTGATCAGATATTTCCAGGCGGGCAAAAAACCGCCCTCAGAGCTTGCCGCAGCAGTGCTTGTACTTCTTGCCCGAACCGCAATGACACGGATCGTTGCGACCGATCTTGGGGTTCTCGCGCCGCACCGGGCGGGTGGGGGCCTCGACACCGTCTTGACCCGGCGCTGCCGGACGGGCGGGTGCCGCCGGCTCATCGGGCTCGGCGAAGGTCGAGACCGATTCGTGACGGGTGCGCAGCTGGCTCGGGTCGACGCGCGGGTTGTCGACCAGCTCGTCGAGCATGGAGTTGATGTCCTCCTGCTCCATGCCCTCGGGTGCAGCGACCTGCAGGCGGGTGAGCGTGCGCACGATCTCGAAGTTCATGTCGTCGAGCATCTTGCCGAACATCTCGAACGCCTCGCGCTTGTACTCCTGCGTCGGGTTCTTCTGCGCGTAACCACGCAGACCGATGCTCTGGCGCAGGTAGTCCATGGCCGCGAGGTGCTCCTTCCACTGGGCATCGAGCACCTGCAGAAGCACGCCCTTCTCGAACTGGCGCATGTTGTCCTCGCCGACCAGCTTCTCCTTGGCCGCGTAGCGACGCTGGGCGGTATCGATGATCTTCTCGAGCAGCGTCTCGTCGTGGAGATCGTCGTCCTCGTCGAGCCACGTCTGGATCGGCAGGTCAAGGCCGAAGTCGTCCTTGAGGTGAGCGGTCAGGCCCTCGATGTCCCACATTTCCTCGAGTGCGCCGAAGGGCACGTAGCGACGGAAGCGCTCGGCCAGCACCTCACGACGCATCGACTCGATGATCGGGCTGGTGTCGGTGGTCGCCATGACCGCGCGACGCTGCTCGTAGATGACCTTGCGCTGCTCGTTGGCGACGTTGTCGTAGTCGAGCAGGTGCTTGCGCATGTCGAAGTTGTGGCCCTCGACCT
This sequence comes from Guyparkeria sp., assembly GCF_046540515.1. Lineage (GTDB taxonomy): Bacteria > Pseudomonadota > Gammaproteobacteria > Halothiobacillales > Halothiobacillaceae > Guyparkeria. Next base: position 3,069 of record NZ_JBKHFB010000057.1, on the reverse strand, counting down.
TGCGCTGGGCGTTCTCGATCGCGCGCGAGACCCAGGGATGCTCGATCGCCTCGCCGGGCTTCATGCCGAGCTTCTTCATCAGTCCGGAGACGCGCTCGGAGGCGAACACCCGCATGAGGTTGTCCTCGAGCGAGAGGAAGAAGCGGGTCGAGCCCGGGTCGCCCTGGCGACCGGCCCGGCCGCGCAACTGGTTGTCGATACGACGTGACTCGTGACGCTCGGTACCGACCACGTGCAGGCCGCCGGATTCGAGCACCTCCCGGTGGCGCTTCTCCCATTCCTTGCGGACGCGATCCTGCTCTTCCTCGGGGGCGTCGGGACCGAGCTCATGAAGCTCCTGCTCGAGATTGCCGCCCAGCACGATGTCCGTGCCCCGACCGGCCATGTTGGTGGCGATGGTCACCGCCCCCGGCCGACCGGCCTCGGCGATGATCTCCGCCTCGCTCATGTGGTTCTTGGCGTTGAGCACGTTGTGCGGAATGCCGGCCTTCGTCAGGGCCTCGGAGACCAGCTCGGAGGCCTCGATCGAGGCGGTGCCCACCAGGGTGGGCTGGCCGCGGTCGCGCGCAGCCTGCACGTCCTTGGTGATCGCCTCGAATTTCTCCTCGGCGGTCAGGAAGACGAGGTCGCCATGGTCGATCCGCTGGATCGGGCGGTTGGTCGGGATCTGCACCACGTCCAGCCCGTAGATCTCGCCCAGCTCGCGCGCCTCGGTCTCGGCCGTGCCGGTCATCCCGGCGAGCTTCGGGTAGAGGCGGAAATAGTTCTGGAAGGTGATCGAGGCGAGCGTCTGGTTCTCGGGCTTGATCGTCACGCCTTCCTTGGCCTCGATGGCCTGGTGCAACCCTTCGGACCAGCGTCGCCCGGCCAGGGTACGGCCGGTGAACTCGTCGACGATGATCACGTCGTCGCCCTTGACGATGTAGTCGACGTTGCGCCGGTAGATGGCGTGTGCCCGCAGCGCCGCGGTCAGGTGCGAGAGCAGCATGATGTTGTGCGAGTCGTACAGCGACTCGCCTTCCTCGAGCAGCCCGGCCTGAACCAGCAGCTGCTCGGCCTTGTCGAAACCCTGCTCGGTGAGGAAGACCTGCTTGTTCTTCTCGTCGACGGTGAAGTCGCCGCGCTCCTCGTCGGTCAGCGGCGGCTCGTCGTCCTTGGGTTCCTCGCGCGCCTGGCGCTTGAGTTCGGGGATCATGCCGTTGATGGCGTGATAGGTCGCCGAGGAATCCGCGGCCGGCCCGGAGATGATCAACGGCGTGCGCGCCTCGTCGATCAGGATGGAATCGACCTCGTCGACGATGGCGAAGACCGGCTCGCGCTGCATGATCTGCTCGGCGGAGAACGCCATGTTGTCGCGCAGGTAGTCGAATCCCAGTTCGTTGTTGGTCGCGTAGGTGACATCGCAGTGGTAGGCATCGCGCTTGGCCCGTGCGTCCATCCCCGGCACCACCGTGCCCACGGTCAGTCCCAGGGCGGTGTAGACCCGGCCCATCCATTCGGCGTCACGCTTGGCGAGATAGTCGTTGACGGTGACGACGTGCACGCCCTTCTTGGTGATCGCGTTGAGGTAGACGGCCAGGGTCGCGACCAGCGTCTTGCCCTCGCCGGTCTTCATCTCGGCGACCTTGCCCTCGTGCAGGACCATGCCGCCGACCAGCTGCACGTCGAAGTGACGCATTCCCATCACGCGCCGACTCATCTCTCGGCAGACGGCGAACGCCTCGGGCAGCAGGGAATCGAGGCTTTCGCCGTCGGACCAGCGCTGATGGAACTCCTCGGTGCGTCCCTTGAGTTCCTCGTCGGACAGGGCCTGCGTCGCCTCCTCGAGGGCGTTGATCTCCGTGACGCGTTTCCTGAGCTTCTTGACCTGACGGTCATTGCGCGTTCCGAAAACCTTGGCTGCAAACGATGCAATCATGTCCTATCCCGTGTTTCGACAAACCGCGCCGAACCGGCGCGCGAAAAGTGAGAAACCGCCCGGCTCGAAAGAAGCCGGCCGCCGGTCGAACGGCGGCCGGTCGGCAGGAGCCCCGGCGCAATAGATCGGCGCCCCGGGGCGACCCGCCGGTACCGGACGATTCCTTGGCAAATGCGCTGAATCTTACGGCAGATGCGTGGATAATGATAGGCGACGGACGACTGCCCATGCCCGTCACAATCCCGTCACAAAGGCCGCGCGATGAACCTGGAACGCTACCGCCTGAACAATCCCGCACTGGCCGGCATACTCGACCGGGTGGCCCTGATCCGCGCCTACCAGGCGATCGTCGATGGACTGGTTTCCGGGCGATCCGGTCAGGCGGTACAGGTGCTCAACGTCGACGAGCACACCCTGACGCTGGGCGTGGGCAGCGCCGCGATGGCGAGCCGGATGCGTTTCGAGGCCCCCGACTTGCTCGCCCGCCTGCACCGCGCGCTCGAGGCGCATCCCGGGGCGCCACGCCCCGGCTCGATCCGGGTCCGGGTGACCGCGGGCAATGTCGCGCCACGACGAGACCGGCGGACGGTCGAGCGCGCCCCGTCCCGCAGCGGCAGCCAGGCGCTGAACGTGCTGGCCTCGGTCCACGAAGGCGACGAGCTTGCCCGCGCACTGCAACGCCTGTCCCGCGCCATCGATCCGGACGACTGACAGCCGCGCGCCCTCGCGACGATTGCCGCGCGACCTACCCGTGTTCCACGTCGGCCGACAGCAGGATGACGCCGCCGAGCGGCAATCGAGCGGGCCAGTGCCGCTCCAGCCAACGGGCATGCCACCCGCCGCCCGGCAGGATGATCCCCGATTGCCGCCGGACGTTGCTTACCGGCAACCCGTCGAACAGCCGCCGGGCCTCGCCCGGACGATACCAGCGCGCCCCGGCATAGCCACCGCTGCCACCGTGCATCCCCTTCTGCCACCAGAGCAGGCTGCATCGATTGAGCACCAGGACCACAACGCGACGACGCGCGACGCGAACCATCTCGGCCAGCGCCCTGGCATCCTCGTCGACGAAATCGAGCACCGTGATCGAGGTGACCAGATCGAACGATCGGTCGGGATGCGGCAGGGATCGAGCGTCCGCCCGCTCGTAG
>NZ_JBKHFB010000056.1:0-12162 GCF_046540515.1 Guyparkeria sp. | reverse complement strand
GACGGGGCACAGGGATTGCCGCCGCGCGACGACGGGGCACAGGGATTGCCGCCACGCGATGACGGGGCGCAGGGATTGCCGCCACGCGATGACGGGGCGCAGGGATTGCCGCCACGCGACGACGGGGCGCAGGGATTGCCGCCACGCGACGACGGGGCGCAGGGATTGCCGCCGCGCGTCTGCGCCGCCGCCGACATCGGCAGCATGGTGGTCGCCGCAAGCGAAGCGCCGACGGTGAGTGCCATTGCCGGCATGGAAAGCTTGAGTGCTCGACGGGCACGCGCCTGTCGGACGATCTTCTTCGAATCCATCTGATCCATTCTCCTTTGACTAGAGTGGCCGACTATCGGGCCGGCACATCGCTACATCCTGTCGACTCAGTCAGCCTCGCCGCGTCGCGCGGCACTCGCCTCTCGGCCGAGATCGCGGCCAAGGTCGTCACCCTCGCCGGGATCGCGACCCTCGGTAATGTCCTCGGCGGAATAGACACCGTGGCTGCGTTGCTCGAGCGCCCGACCGACGAGAAAGCCACCGGCCAGCATCAACAGCATCGCGATCACCACCAGCCACGGCGACACACCCAGCCATTCGGTCACGGTGCGTGCCTCCATCGGCGTCGCGTTGACGATGGTCTGGATGAACGCGCTGTCATAGACCATGGCGAAAACCCAGACGCCCATGACCATGCCCAGCATGAATACCAGGCCGTCGATCCGACCGCTGCCGAGACCGACGACAGACGTGCCGGGACAGTATCCACCGATGGCGAATCCGGCGCCGATCAGCGCGGCCCCCAGCACGGTGCCCCAGAGATACATCTCGGCCACATAGAAGCCCTGCGAGTCGAAGGTGTTGTTCATCTGCAGCAGCAGGATGCCGATCGCGGCGACAATGATGGCAGTGAACATGACCTTGAAAACCGACCAGTCGGTCAGGCGAAACTGGGCGGTGAGCTTGCAGGGGGAGCCAAAGCCGGCCTGCTCGAGGACGAAGCCGAACAGCAGGCCGGTGGCCAGTGCGGTACCCGCGGTGCCGTAATCCATTACCAGGCCCTCCGCATCAACAGGCTGATCAGTATCCCGATCACGAAGAACACGATCAGGAAGACGAAACCCGCCACGCCCAGCATGGCAGTGTTTGAAAGACCCACGCCGCTGGTGCAGCCAGCCGCCAGACGGGAGCCGAAACCAGCCAGCAGGCCTCCCCCGAGGGCGAACAGCAGCCGCGGCGCGACGCCGATGCGGCCCGAGCCACGATCCACCTTGAAGCGGAAGCGACCCGAGGAAACCGAGGCCAGGATGGCACCGATCAGGGTGCCGACAGCGGCCACCACGATCCACGCCGCCAGCGGAAAGCCATCGGCCATGCTGGCGAGATAGGCGTTATCACGGGTAGCCTCGGGCGCCACCTGCAGACCGATTTCGGTGGCGATTCGGGCGAAGGCGCCGGACGAGCCCATGCCGTTGCCCACCAGCACGAAGGTGAGCAAGACGACCAGACCGAGCACGATGCCGGCGACGAAGGGGGGCCATAACGGCCTGACCTGGCAAGACATTCCCTGCTGGACCTCCTGGAATCAGCGTTTGCAAATCAATCCCTGCGGCCCGCCTGTCCGGCGGGCCCGTCGACATTCATTGTCGGGTGGCGGATCTCCGCCGTGGCGGGTCGCTAGAATGCTTCCGCCTCTGCCTCGAGAAACGCCAGCGACGCGTACTTGCCGATGTTCTCGTTGAATCCGCTGGTCATCGGGGCGTAGTGCTTGACCCGATCGTCCTCGAGCGCGTAGGCCTTGGCCTGATCCGGACCGGCCATGTCTTCGACTGCCTTTTCGGCGGATTCGTAGATGCCCCTGAAGAAGGTGCGGTTGTGCTCGATCAGGTCGTGGGCCGGGAAGCCGTGAGCCGGCACCCAGTAGGCGTCGGGAACCGCCTCCTCGAGCTTGTCGAAGGCCTTGAAGGTGCCCTGGAAACTGCCATCGTCCATGAAGGCGATGCGGTTGTTCATGGCGATATCGCCCACGTGGACGATCTTCTTCTCGACCAACTCGAGGCTGATGTCCGACGGCGTGTGCGCCGTGCCGTAGAAATGCACCCGAACCGTGAGATCGCCGAAATCAATCTCGTCACCGTGCTCGACGTCCTTGTTGGGCGGCGTGACCACGGTGCCCTCGATCGCGTTGCCGGTCGAACGCTCCATCAGGCTGACCCAGAAGTCACCCTGGTTGCTGCGAATGGCCGACGCGGTGCGCTCGTGGGCGTAGATCGGCACGTCGGGATTCTCCTCGACGAAGGCGTGGTTACCCAGCCAGTGATCGCCGTGATAGTGCGTGTTGAACACTGCGGCGATCGGCTTGTCGGTGAACTTGCGGATCTGGCGCAGGGCCATGCGACCGATCTGCAACGAGGCGCCGCTGTCGATGACCACGACACCCTTCTCGGTGATGGCAAAGGTGACGTTGCTCATCATTCCCTGGTTTTCCTCGGAGGGAAAGCCCCAGGGCGAGACGATGACGTAGACGTTGTCGGTGATCTCGGTGGCGGGGATGTCCGGCATCTCCGGTCCCTCGATCACCAGCTCCTCCTCGGCGAACACCCGAGAGGACCATGCCAAGGGAGCGGCCGCCACGCCGGCAGTCAGCCCGATGTTGCGCAAGAAACGACGGCGCGATACCAGGAATTGCTCTTTGAATTCCATTGCCTTCTCCTCCAGTGAGCCCGCTTTCGTCTCCGGGAATGCTACGCCAGACCGCCCGTCGACAACGGGTCCGATCCGCGGACGAGCAGGCCGCGTTTATTAGCTGTTTCTAAATAATGATCGCCATGCCCCGAAAATTCAACGTTCCGGCGATCGACTTTATTGATCCGACGTCAAGTCTGCTTCTGTCCATGAGGTCGGGCAACTACACTATGATGCCTCATCGACAGCCGGTTAATGCGATTTCATGTCCTGCGCCAACCATGACCAGTGTATCGACGACGCCCTCGCCCGCGCGGAGCAGATTTGCGCGCGCTCCGGGGCGCGCCTGACGCCGATCCGGCGCGACGTGCTGCGCGAAGTCTGGTCGAACCACGAGGCCACCAAGGCCTACGATCTGATCGAGCGCCTTTCGAAGCACGGCGGGCAGGTCAAGCCGCCCACCGTCTACCGGGCGCTGGACTTCCTGCTCGAGCAAGGCCTGATCCATCGCATCGAGAGCCTCAACGCCTTCATCGGTTGCGATCACCCGCAGGAACCCCACCAGGCCATCCTGATGATCTGCGAGCGCTGCGGCGACATCCACGAGGAAGGCAGCACGACCGTGCACGCCGCGCTGGAGGAACTCGCCAAGGAGACGGGTTTCGCCCGCCGTTCGGCTGTCATCGAGCTGCGCGGCCTCTGCCGCGCCTGCCGGAACCAGCACTGACCCCCTTCATTGAGCAAGCGATACCCCCGCATGAGCCCAGCGCCCAACGCCAAGACCATCGACGCCCTGCGCCGCGACCAGATCATCGACTGCGAACTGCTCGGCCAGCGTCTGACACTGCACTCGACCTGGGGCCTGTTCTCCCCGCGCGAGATCGACGCCGGCACCCGCCTGCTGCTCGAGCACACCCCGATCCCGCCGGAGAAAAGCATCATCGTCGATCTGGGCTGCGGTTATGGCCCCATCGGCGCGGCCATGGCCAAGTCCTGCCCGGACGGCCGCGTGATCCTGCTGGACAAGGACTTCGTCGCGGTCGACTACGCCCAGGGGAACCTCGGGCGCAACCGGCTGGCGAACGCCGAGGCGCGTCTGTCCAACGGCCTCTCGGCGGTGGATGGCGAGGGGTTCGACCGACTCTACTCGAACGTGCCGGCCAAGGTAGGCAAGGAGATGTGGCAGATCATGCTGTTCGACGCCTGGCGGGGCCTCAACCAAGGCGGCGAAGTCTGGTTCGTGTCGATCAACGGCCTGCGCGAGTACTTCAAGCGCACGATGAAGGAGCAGTTCGGCAACTACGACAAGGTCAAGCAGGGCAAGACCTACACCGTTCACCGTGCCGTGAAGGAATAACCCCCGCCCCAAGGCAGCGCACCTTGAGAGACGGCGAGAGCCATTTTCCCGGCGTGTCTCACACGACTCTCTTACGGATACGATAGATCGCGTGCTCGCCGAACCAGTTGGGCAGCGCGCGCAGCAACGGCGAGCTGCGGCGATTCTGGTCGACCACCGCCCGATCGAGGATCTCGATCCCCAGTCCCTCGCAGAGCGACTCGAAGTCGCGCAGGGTGCACAGGTGGATGTTGGGCGTGTTGTACCAGGGATTGGGCAACGCCTTGGTGGTGGGCATCATCCCCTGCACGCCCAGCTGCCAGCGGTTGCGCCAGTAACCCATGTTGGGGAAGGTGACGATGCCCTCGGAGGCGATATCGAGCATTTCCCCAAGCAGGCGCTCGGGATGGCGGATGGCCTGGATGGTCTGGCTGACGACCACGTAATCGAAGCTCTTCGCTCCGAACCACTCGCGGATGCCGTCGTCGAGGTCGGCCTGGATCACGTTCAGGTCGGCGGCCACGCCGCGGGCGACCCGCTCGTCGTCGACCTCCATGCCCACCCCGCGCACGTTGCGCTCGGCGATCAGATGGCGCAGCAGCGCGCCGTCGCCGCAGCCGAGATCCAGCACGTGGGCGCCCTCGCGAATCCAGCCGGTGACGATGTCCCAGTCGGGGCGGTTCATGCCTCGGCCTCCTCGGTCACGTGGCGGGCGATGTTGTCGAAATAGCCGCGCAGCACCTGGTGGTAGTAGGGAATCGGCATCAGGAAGGCGTCATGTCCCTGGTGCGCCTCGACCTCGGCGTAGGAGACCGACTTGCCGGTGGCGAGCAGCGCCCGGACGATCTCGCGCGAGCGCGCCGGCGAGAAGCGCCAGTCGGAGGTGAACGACACCACCAGGAAGCGTGCCGTCGCCGGGGCCAGTGCGGTGGCGAGATCGTCGTCGGCCTCGGCGGCCGGATCGAAGTAGTCCAGCGCCTTGGTCATCAGCAGGTAGGTGTTGGCATCGAAGCGATCGACGAAGCTGGTGCCCTGGTAGCGCAGGTAGGACTCGACCTGGAACTCGACGTCGAAGCCATACTGCACCTTTCCCGAACGCAGCTCGCGGCCGAACTTGGCGCGCATGGCGTCATCGGAGAGATAGGTGATGTGACCGAGCATGCGCGCGAGCATCAGGCCGCGCCGCGGGATCGCGCCGTGCTCGGCGTAACGTCCGTCGTGGAAGTCCGGGTCGGTGATGATCGCCTGGCGAGCGACCTCGTTGAAGGCGATGTTCTGCGCCGAGAGCTTCGGCGCGGCGGCAATCACCACGGCATGCGCCACCGCCTCGGGGTAGCTGATCGCCCACTGCATCACCTGCATCCCGCCCAGGCTGCCGCCGGTGACCGCTGCCCAGCGCGAGATACCGAGCCGACGCATCAGGGCGTGCTGGCTGTTGACCCAATCCCGCACGGTGAGGATGGGGAAGTCCGGGCCGTAGGGGCGACCGGTCTCCGGGTTCTCCGACAACGGCCCGGTCGACCCCTTGCAGCCACCGAGGTTGTTGACGCAGACGACGAAGAAGCGATCGGTGTCGATCGGCTTGCCCGGCCCGATGGCGGTATCCCACCAGCCCGGCTTGCGGTCCTCGGGACGGTGCCGGCCGGCGGCGTGGTGATCGCCCGACAGGGCATGGCAGATCAGCACGGCGTTGTCGGCGCGCTCGTTGAGTTCGCCGTAGGTCTCGTAGACCAGGTCGTAGGCCTCGATGCGTCGGCCACAGTCGAGCAGCAGCGGCGTGTCGATGTGCGCGGTCTGCGGCTCGACCAGACCGACCGACCCGGGTTGGTGCGTCGCGCCGTCGACCGGCGGATTCTTTGCGATGGATTCGCTCATCAACGTCCTCTTGGCCCGGTTGGCATTCAGCCCATCAGCAGGTTGCCGACCACCATCTGCAAGACCTGGATGATCAGCAGCACGGCCAATGGCGACAGGTCGATCCCCCCGATCGGCGGCAGCACGCGGCGGACCGGATCGACCACCGGGTCGGTGAGATCGGAAAGAAAGGCCACGCCCGGCGAGCGCTCGTTGCCGAGCCAGGAGGCCACGGCACGGATCAGGATCGTCCAGAAGAACAGGTTGGTGATCGTCAGGAAGGTGAAATAGAGCGTGCCGATGAACACGCCGGTGCCGGTCATGCCGACACCCTGCATGGCGGTGATCGCCCAGACCATCAGGGCCACCATCACGATGCCGAAGACCAGCGCGGCCAGATCATGGCGACCGACCGGCTTGATCACCGTGCGCAATGGATTGAGCACCGGGTCGGTGATCTTGACGATCGCCTGGGTGACCGGGTTGAAGAAGTTCGCCCGGAACAATTGCAGGAAATACCGGGCGAAGGCGACGAAGGCCACCAGCTCGAAAAGCACCCGGACCAGGAAAACGCTCGGATCACCGAAGCTACCGCTCATCTTAAATCACTCGACAGGTTGATGGTTGGCGACCGACGGGCCGCCCGACTGGAATCGACTCAATCCGCAGCGCGCTCGCCGACATCGGCGGCCAGCTCGCGGCTGCGGTCACGGGAGGCACGAATGGCACGGGCGAAGGCCTCGCGCACACCCGCCTCGTCCAGGGCGGCGATCGCCCGCTCGGTGGTCCCTCCCGGCGAGCTGACCCGGCGGCGCAGCTCGGCCGGCGAGTCGTCGGCCGCCAGCGCGAGCTTGGCGGCACCGAACACGGTCTCCAGGGTCAGCAGGCGCGCGACCTCGGGCGCCATGCCCATCTCCTCGGCCGCCGCCTGCATCGACTCCATCAGGTAGAAGACATAGGCCGGGCCGCTGCCGGAGAGCGCCGTGACCTCGTCGATCTGCGATTCGTCGTCCAGCCACTGCACCACGCCGACCGCACGCATCAACGACTCGGCATCGCTGTGCTGCTCGCGGCTGACCGCCTCGGCGGCGAACAGGCCGGTGGCGCCGCAACCGACCATCGACGGGGTGTTCGGCATGGCCCTGACGATCGCGGCATGACCATCGAGCCACCGGGCCAGGGCGGCCACCGGGATGCCCGCGGCGATCGAGACCACCAGCTGGCCGGCCGCGAGATGCGGGGCGAGATCGGCGGCGACGTCCTGCATCACCTGCGGCTTGACCGCCAGCACCACCAGTTGCGCGCCGTCGATGGCCGCGTGGTTGTCCTCGGTGACCTCGACGTCGAGTCGCTCGGCCAGACCACGACGCCGGTCGGCATCGGGATCGGCCACCACGATCGAGGGCCGTGCGTCGGCCGGGGAGTCCTTGAGCATGCCGCCGATCAAGGCCGCCGCCATGTTGCCGCCGCCGATGAAAGCGATTCGCGAGGCGTTCATTGTCTCACCTGCCTGCTGTACGTGAACGGATCAAGGAAGGTCTGCACGAATGCGATGCTACTGGCTTGACGCGTCGTTCGTGATCAAGGCGCATGGAGCGGCATGGCATTCGTGCAGACCCGCCTTGAGAAAATAACACGAATGGCAACCGGACAAGGCCGGTGGCCATCACTCGCGCGGGCCGAACAGGGCCGTGCCGACCCGCACGATGGTGGCGCCGGCGGCGATCGCCGCCTCGAAATCACCGCTCATGCCCATCGACAGGTCGGGAAGCGGTTCGGCCAGCGACCGGTTGAGCGCGGCGAGCTGCTCGAAGGCCGCCGTGTTCCCCGGCCGCGGGATGCACATCAGCCCGCGCAACTCGAGCGTCGGGTACTCGGCGCAGGCCGCCACGATGGCGGGCACGTCCACCGGCTCGGCGCCGGACTTGCTCGTCTCACCATCGACGTTCACTTGGACAAGCACCTTCAGCGGCCCCAGCGCCGGGTCGCGCTGCTCGCCCAGGCGGCGGGCGATCTTGACGCGGTCGACACTGTGGACCCAGTCGAAATGCGCGGCGATCGACCGGGTCTTGTTCGACTGGATCGGACCGATGAAATGCCATGTCAGCGGCAGATCGGCCAGATCGGGCTGCTTGTCGAGTGCCTCCTGCAGATAATTTTCCCCGAAGTCCCGCTGACCCAGTTCGGCCAGCGCGCGGATCGCCTCGACCGGCTGACGCTTGCTCACGGCGACCAGCCGCACCGCGACCGGGCCGCCCTGCCGCTCGTCACTGGCCGAGGCGATCCGCTCGACGATGCCCCGATATGCGCTTTCTCGATTTCCCATGTTGCACCTTGTGCGTGTTCGTTTTACCTTGTCTGCAGCGAAGGCCGAGGCCCGTCACCATGGGCCTCTAGGCTCTCGACAGGCACCACCAATGGACTTGAAACGGGGCCTCCCCCGCAAAGGACGATCGCATGGCCGAATCCCGAGATATCGACTCCCTACTGATGTTCACCGTCAAGAACGGTGCGTCGGACCTTCACCTGTCGGCCGGCGAGCAGCCGCGGGTGCGCATCGACGGCGACATCCGCAAGGTCAACGTGCCGGTGATGGAGCACAAGGACGTCCACTCCATGGTGTACGACATCATGAACGACCGGCAGCGCAAGGAGTACGAGGACAACCTCGAGGTCGATTTCTCCTTCGAGCTGCGCGGGCATGCCCGTTTCCGTGTCAACGCCTTCAACCAGAACCGCGGCGCGAGTGCGGTATTCCGCACCATCCCGAGCAAGGTGCTCACCCTCGAGCAGCTCGACGCGCCGAAGGTGTTCCAGGATCTGTGCGACTACCCCAACGGCATCGTGCTGGTCACCGGCCCGACCGGCTCGGGCAAGTCGACCACGCTCGCGGCGATGATCGACTACATCAACGACCATCGCAACGACCACATCCTCACCGTCGAGGACCCGATCGAATTCGTCCACGACTCGAAGAAATGCCTGGTCAACCAGCGCGAGGTGCATCGTGACACCCACAGCTTCAACTCCGCGCTGCGCTCGGCGCTGCGGGAAGATCCGGACGTGGTCCTGGTCGGCGAGCTGCGGGATCTCGAGACCATCCGCCTGGCACTGACCGCGGCGGAGACCGGCCACCTCGTGTTCGGCACGCTGCACACCAACTCGGCGGCCAAGACCATCGACCGGATCATCGACGTCTTTCCATCGGCCGAGAAGGACATGGTCCGAGCCATGCTCTCCGAATCCCTGCGCGCGGTCATCTCGCAGACGCTACTGAAGAAGATCAGCGGCGGGCGCGTCGCGGCGCACGAGATCATGCTGGGCACCCCGGCGATCCGCAACCTGATCCGCGAGAACAAGGTGGCGCAGATGTACTCGGCCATCCAGACCGGCCAGGCACAGGGGATGCAGACGCTCGACCAGAACCTCAAGCAACTGGTCAATCGCGGCGTCGTTTCCAAGGCACTGGCGCGTGGCCGGGCGAAGAACAAGAACGACTTCATGTAAGCGACACGAGCGGGGCGGCGCCATCGGCCGCGACCACGGGCCATCGCCACGCGCGATGCCGCTCCCAACCACTCGATCCGCCGTGCCCGGCCGAGGCCGGCCAGGCGGGTAACGCAAGCCGGGAACTCACGATGGACCGCCAGCAAGCAGCCAACTACGTTCAGGCCCTCCTCAAGCGGGCCGTCGAACGCAACGCCTCCGACCTGTTCGTCACCGTCGGCGCCCCGCCGTCGGCCAAGATCGACGGCAAGATCGTTCACCTGACCGACCAGAAGCTCTCGGTCGAGAACACACAGATGCTGGTCCGTTCGATCATGACGGACAAGCAGGTGGCCCATTTCGAGGAATCCCGCGAGGCGAACTTCGCCATCGCCCTGCCCGGCGTGGCGCGCTTCCGTGTCAACGCGTTCATGCAGCGCGGCTCCGAGGGCATGGTCCTGAGGATGATTCGCTCGGACATCCCCAACTTCGACGACCTCAAGCTTCCCGGCGTGCTGGGCGAGATCGCCATGACCGCCCGGGGTCTGGTGATCTTCGTCGGCGCGACCAGCTCGGGCAAGTCCACCTCGCTCGCCGCCATGCTCGACTATCGCAACGAGAACTCGCGCGGGCACATCGTGACCATCGAGGACCCGATCGAGTTCGTCCACAAGCACAAGGGCTGCCTGGTCACCCAGCGCGAGGTCGGCGTGGACACCGATTCCTTCGCCGCGGCACTCAAGAACACCCTGCGTCAGGCCCCCGACGTCATCCTGATCGGCGAGATACGCGACCGAGAGACCATGGATCACGCCATCGCGTTTGCCGAGACCGGCCACCTGTGTCTGGCCACGCTGCACGCGAACAACACCAACCAGGCACTCGACCGCATCATCAACTTCTTCCCCGAGGAGCGCCGCCAGCAGTTGCTGATGGACCTGTCGCTCAACCTGAAGTCGGTGATCTCTCAGCGCCTGCTGCGAAAGTCGGACGGCGAGGGCCGGGTGCCGGCCGTCGAGGTGCTGATCAACACGCCGCTGATCGGCGATCTGATCTTCAAGGGCGACGTCTCCGAGATCAAGGAGGTGATGAAGCGCTCCCGCGAGCTCGGCATGCAGACCTTCGACCAGGCCCTGTTCGACCTGTACGACAGCAATCAGGTCGACTACGACGAGGCCATCAGCAAGGCCGATTCGGTCAACGACCTGCGCCTGCGCATCAAGCTCGAGAGCAAGCGCGGCCTGCCCAAGAGCCGTCAGGACGACTCCGAAGACGACCTCAAGGTCGAGGCCGACTGACCCGACCGCCAAGGCAAACCCTGCCCGGCTCAAGACGCGCCCTGCGGAACGTGGTGAGTCGCCCCCCGAGTGGCACCGGATTCGTGCAGACCTTCCCTAACCGAACAGGACCCGCACCATGAGTCAACTGAGCCTCGAACCCTACCTCAAGCTGCTCGCCGACAAGGAAGGCTCCGATCTGTACTTCTCCACGGGAACCACGCCGGCGATCAAGATCCAGGGCGAGATGCGCTTTATCGGCAAGGACCGGCTGCGCAGCGGTCAGGTCGAGGAGCTGGCCCGTTCGGTGCTCAACCAGCACCAGATCGACGAGTTTCTCGAGAACCTCGAGCTGAACGTCGCCCTGTCGCGTGCGGGCATCGGCCGTTTCCGCATGAACGTCTTCATGCAGCGCGGCGAATGGTCGCTGGTCATTCGCTACATCCAGGCCGAGATCCCGCGCGCGGCCGACCTGAACCTGCCGTTGGTGGTCGAGGACCTGGTCACCGAGCGTCGCGGCCTGATCCTGGTGGTCGGCGCGACCGGCTCGGGCAAGTCCACCACGCTCGCGGCCATGATCGACCACCGCGCCGAGGCGCGCCCCGGGCACATCCTCACCGTCGAGGATCCGATGGAATTCGCCTTCCGGCACCGCAACTCGGTGGTCAACCAGCGCGAGGTGGGCGTCGATACCCGCTCCTACGCCGCCGCGCTCAAGGAGGCACTGCGCGAGGCCCCGGACGTGATCATGATTGGCGAAGTGCGCGACCGTCCGACCATGGAGCATGCACTGGCCTACGCCGACACCGGTCACCTGTGCATCAGCACCCTGCACGCGACCAACGCCAACCAGGCGCTCGATCGCATCATCCGCTTCTTCCCTTCCGAATCGCGCGACCAGTTGCTGATGGACCTGTCGCTCAACCTCAAGGCGATCATCTCGCAGCGCCTGATCATCGGCAGCAGCGGCAAGCGCCTGCCGGCTGTGGAAATCCTGGTCAATACCCCGCTGGTCTCCGACCTGATCAAGCGCGGTGAGGTCGACGCGATCAAGGAATCGATGGAGAAGAACGCCTCGGCCGGCACCATGACGTTCGACATGTCGATCCTGGAGCTGTTCAAGAAGGGCCTGATCTCGCGCGACGAGGCACTGGCGAACGCCGACAGCCGCAGCAACATGGAATGGCTGATGAGCTTTGGCAGCGGCCGGGACGAGCTCAAGGCCGCCGCGGCCGACTCCAGCGGCATCAAGAGCAACAAGTCGGACAGCGACGAACTGCCGCCACTGGACTGACCCCCGCCAACCGATCACCGGCTTGCGTTTGTACCGGCTGGCCCGGATAATCGTTCCCGACGCGCTCCGCCGCTATTCCTGTAACCTTTCCGGCTCGCCCCAACGGGTGCTCCTCGGTCGAATCGGCCCTGTCGACTGACCAAGCGCCGAGGGTTGCAGGAATGTCTGCGGGACACGCCAATCTTGCGGGTGTAGCTCAATGGTAGAGCAGAAGCTTCCCAAGCTTAAGACGAGGGTTC
>NZ_JBKHFB010000055.1:0-12306 GCF_046540515.1 Guyparkeria sp. | reverse complement strand
CAAAGGAACCTTTGCACGGATGTCATACGCTGAAGCGCCTTGATCACGAACGACTCGCCACGCCAGGGTGGCATGGCACCTATGCAGTGGTTCCCGAAGGGGACGGCGCTTGAATCCGGCTGAACCACGACGGGCTTGGCGCTCTCATCGTGCGAGTGCTAATTTACCGTCGGCCACTCCGGTCGACCGCAACAACCAGAGGTTCCAAGTCCGCGTATGACCGACGCCTGGAGCGAACTTCCCGAGCGGGCCCAGACCCTGCTACGGGTACTGATCGATCGGTACACCGACGAGGGCGCGCCTGTGGGGTCGCGCGCCCTCGCGCGCATGTCCGACCTCAACCTGAGCCCTGCGACGGTGCGTAACGTGATGGCGGATCTCGAGGATCTCGGGTTGGTGCGTGCGCCGCATACCTCGTCCGGGCGGGTGCCCACCGAACTGGCCTATCGCCTGTTCGTCGACTCCCTTCTGATCTCGCCGGGCAGGGCGCCGGTGGATGCCCGTCGTCTGGAGCGGATTCTGCGCGAGGCGGCCGAGGATGACCCCCAGCACCTCGCGGATACGGCCTCCAACCTGCTCTCCAGTCTGACGCAGTTCGCCGGTGTGGTCACTATCCCGTCGCGGGCCCGCGCGCTGTTCCGCCAGATCGATTTCGTCTCGCTGTCGCCCGGTCGGGTGCTGATGGTGCTGGTCACCAACGACGGCGGGGTGCAGAACCGGATCATTCATCCGGACAAGCCATACAGTCAGGACGAGCTGACCCGGTTCGCCAATTTCCTCAACGAGCGGCTCAACGGGCAGTCCATCCAGGCGCTGCGCGAGACGCTGGTGGCTGAGCTCAAGAGTACGCGCGAGCAGATCGAGGGCAATCTCTCCGAGGCGATCACCCTGGCCGAGTCGGCCGTCGAGGCGGTCGAGGACGAGGCCGGGGTCGCCGTGGCCGGACAGGTCAACCTGATGGGCATCGACGAGCTGGGCGACGTCGATCGTATGCGACGACTGTTCAACGCCTTCGCCGAGAAACGCGAGCTGGTCTCGCTGCTCGATCGGTGCGAGCGCGCCCAGGGCGTGAAGATCTTCATCGGCCGCGAGTCCGGCTCGCCGACCTTCGATGAATGCGGGGTGGTGGGGGCCTCCTACGGCATCGATGACGAGGTCGTCGGCGTGCTGGGCGTGATCGGCCCCAAGCGCATGCCCTACGACCGCGTGATCTCGATCGTCGACGTCACCTCGCGGCTGCTCTCGAGTGCGTTGTCTCGGCAGTAACGCGGTTCGGTCGATCCCCCGTTCCCGCGCTCGTCCCCCTTTCCCCTTGAAAAGAACGTGGATGCCCCAAGAGTCGGGGCATCGACGCGAGCCGTCGCCGGGGCATTGTCTGCCCTGGCCGGGCGGCGGCGTGATCAATCATTTCCATCCGCTTTGCAGGAGAGCTTCGATGACGGACAAGCCGGTCGATCAAGACGACATGAGCCAGGGCATGAACGAGCAGGACCCGGAACAGGCCGCCGAGGGTCAGGTCGAGCGACCCGCCCAGGGCGGGGAGGCCAGCGAGGTCGAGGAACTGCGGGCGAAGCTCGCCGAGAAGGAGGAGGAGCTCCTGCGCCTGGCCGCCGAGATGCAGAACCTGCGCCATCGTGCCGAGCGTGACATCGAGTCGGCGCGCAAGTTCGCCCTGGAGCGTTTCGTCGAGGGGCTGTTGCCGGTCGTCGATTCGCTCGAGCTGGGCATCGAGGCGGCCGAGAAGGAGAACGCCACGCTGGAGAAGATCAGGGAGGGTGACGAGATGACCCTCAAGATGCTGATCCAGACGCTGGAGAAGTTCGGTGTCAAGGCGGTTCACCCGATCGGCGAGCGTTTCAATCCGGAGCACCACCAGGCCATCAGCCTGCAGCCGCACCAGGGCGAACCCGACCACGTGGTCGACGTGATGCAGAAGGGTTACCTCTTGAAGGACCGCGTCGTCCGCCCGGCGATGGTGGTCGTCTCGAAGCCCAAGTAAGGGCCGCTTTCACGGGCGAATGTCGTGGACTGGTCCCGGGACTGCACCGGGAAGACTTGAAAAATCACGGCCCGCCCGCACGTCCAAGCACAAGAGCGGCGCCGCTGCCCGAGAACGCAGCGGCTCGCGCCAACCGAATTTCGCATTCAACACAGAACTCTGGAGACACGATCTTATGGGCAAGGTAATCGGTATCGACCTGGGGACCACCAACTCCTGCGTCGCCATCATGGACGGCAAGTCCGGCAAGGTGATCGAGAACGCCGAGGGTGCGCGCACCACCCCGTCGGTGGTCGCCTACACCAACGACGGCGAGATCCTGGTGGGCCAGCCGGCCAAGCGGCAGGCGGTCACCAACCCGGAAAACACCCTGTACGCGGTCAAGCGGCTGATCGGCCGGCGCTTCGAGGAAGACGCCGTGCAGAAGGACATCAAGCTGATGCCCTACAAGATCGTCAAGGCCGACAACGGCGATGCCTGGGTCGAGGCCAACGGCAAGAAGATGGCCCCGCCGGAAGTGTCCGCGCGCGTGCTGATGAAGATCAAGAAGGACGTCGAGGCGTACCTGGGCGAGGAAGTCACCGAGGCGGTCATTACCGTGCCGGCCTACTTCAACGATTCCCAGCGTCAGGCCACCAAGGATGCCGGGAAGATCGCCGGCCTCGAGGTCAAGCGGATCATCAACGAGCCGACCGCCGCGGCGCTGGCCTACGGCATGGACAAGAAAGAGGGCGGTGACCGCAAGATCGCGGTCTACGATCTCGGTGGCGGCACCTTCGACGTCTCCATCATCGAGGTGGCCGACATCGACGGCGAGAAGCAGTTCGAGGTCATGTCCACGAACGGTGACACCTTCCTGGGTGGCGAGGACTTCGACAACCGCCTGATCGACCACCTCGTCGCCGAGTTCAAGAACGAGCAGGGCGTCGATCTCTCCAACGACGCGCTCGCCATGCAGCGTCTGAAGGAGGCCGCCGAGAAGGCAAAGATCGAGCTGTCCTCGACCGAGCAGACCGACGTGAACCTGCCGTACATCACGGCGGATCAGAGCGGTCCGAAGCACATGAACATCAAGATCACGCGGGCCAAGCTCGAGTCCCTGGTCGACGAGCTGATCAAGCGCACCATCGAGCCCTGCAAGATGGCGCTCAAGGATGCCGGCGTGTCGGCCTCCGACATCGACGACGTGATCCTGGTCGGCGGTCAGACCCGCATGCCGAAGGTGCGCGACACGGTCGCCGAGTTCTTCGGCAAGGACCCGCGCAAGGACGTCAATCCGGACGAGGCCGTGGCCATCGGCGCGGCGATCCAGGGTGGCGTGCTCTCCGGCGGGGTCTCCGACGTGCTGCTGCTCGACGTCACCCCGCTCTCGCTCGGCATCGAGACCATGGGTGGCGTGATGACCAAGCTGATCGAGAAGAACACCACCATCCCGACCAAGGCGAGCCAGACCTTCTCGACCGCCGAGGACAACCAGACCGCGGTGACCGTGCACGTGCTGCAGGGCGAGCGCGAGATGGCCAGCGGCAACAAGTCGCTGGGTCGCTTCGATCTCACCGAGATCCCGCCGGCGCCGCGCGGCGTGCCGCAGATCGAGGTCACCTTCGACATCGACGCCAACGGCATCCTGCACGTCTCGGCCAAGGACAAGGGCACCGGCCGGGAGCAGAAGATCGAGATCAAGGCCAGTTCAGGCCTGTCCGAGGAGGAAGTCGAGCGCATGGTGCAGGACGCCGAGGCCCACGCCGAGGAAGACAAGAAGCAGAAGGAACTTGTCGAAGCGCGTAATCAGGGCGACGGCATGATCCACACCATCGAGAAGACGCTCTCGGAGGCGGGCGACGCCCTGACCGACGAGGACAAGAAGCCGGTCGAGGATGCGATCGCCGAGCTGCGCGAAGCCATGAAGGGCGACGACAAGGCGGCCATCGATGCCAAGGTGCAGGCCCTGTCCGAGGCCTCCGCCACGGTCATGCAGAAGGCCCAGGCGTCGGGTCAGGCCGGCGGCGAACAGGCCGCCGGTGGCGAACAGGCCAGGCAGGACGACGACGTCGTCGACGCCGAGTTCGAGGAAGTGAAGGACGACGACAAGAAGTAAGTCGTTTTCTCGAACCACAAAGTCATCCGCCCCATCGGGCGGGTGATTTTTTGTGTCACGCCCCGGCGTGGCACCCGTATTCCAAGGACGGGCCGGCCGGCAACGGGGCCCGTTCAACATTATTCCGGCCCGGGGGCGTGCGCCCGCGAGGCCCGATCCGAACCAGCCGCAGAGATCGACCATGGCAAAACGTGACTACTACGAGGTGCTGGGGGTCAGCAAGAATGCCTCGGCCGACGAACTGAAGAAGGCCTATCGCCGTCTCGCGATGAAGCACCACCCGGACCGCAACCCGGGCGACGAGCAGGCCGAGACCCTGTTCAAGGAGGCCAAGGAGGCCTACGAGGTGCTCTCCGACCCGCAGAAGCGTTCGGCCTACGACCAGTTCGGCCATGCCGGGGTCGACGGTCAGGGTGCCGGGGGCTTCGGTGGTGGCGGCTTCGGCGGCGGGGCCGGGTTCGCCGACATCTTCGGCGATGTCTTCGGCGATATCTTCGGTGGCGGACGCGCCCGGGGCGGCGCCTCGCGCGGGGCCGACCTGCAGTACAACCTCAAGCTCTCGCTCGAGGAGGCCGTGCGCGGAACCACGGTCGAGATCCGCATCCCGACCACCGAGCCCTGCGCGACCTGCGACGGCAGCGGGGCCAAGCCGGGCACCGGCAAGACCACCTGCTCGACCTGCGGCGGCCAGGGCGTGGTGCGCATCCAGCAGGGCTTCTTCTCGATCCAGCAACCCTGCCCGGACTGTGGCGGCGAGGGGCGGAAGATCGAGGACCCCTGCACGGATTGCGGCGGCACCGGTCGCGTCGAGACGCAGAAGACCCTGTCGGTCAAGATTCCGGCCGGGGTCGATACCGGCGACCGTATCCGTCATTCGGGCGAGGGCGCGCCGGGCGAGAAGGGCGGCCCGCCGGGCGATCTCTACATCCTGATCGACATCAAGCCGCATCCGCTGTTCCGGCGCGACGATGCCGACCTGCTGTGCGACATGCCGATCAGCTTCACCACCGCCGCGCTCGGTGGCGAGATCGAGGTGCCGACGCTCGACGGCAAGGTGAGCCTCAAGATTCCGGCCGAGACGCAGACCGGCAAGGTGTTCCGCCTGCGCGGCAAGGGCGTGCGCCCGGTGCGCGGCGGTACCCAGGGCGATCTCCTGGTGACCGTGCACGTCGAGACGCCGGTCAAGCTCAACGACGAGCAGCGCGAGCTGCTCGAGGCCTTCGAGCGCTCGCTGGGCAGTGGCGAGGGGGATGGCGTGGCCAAGAAACACCGCCCGCGGCAGCATTCGTTCCTCGATTCGGTCAAGCGTTTCTTCGACGACCTGCGCGGCGACTGAGTGCCGCCACGGGTGGCATCTGCCCGACCCCTTTCCGGCGCGGTGGGCCGGGATCGGCCGGGTGTCGTCGACCGACGGACGGCCCCGGTTCCGCATTGACTTTGCCGGGAGTTGTCTTTATATTCCGGTTCCCGCGAACATTGGCTTTAAGAGTGATGCCGGGCCCCATATGGGGCTTTTTTATTTTCCCGGCTCCCGGTCTGGCGAAGGGGCTGGGCGCATAACCAGCAGAGGGTGCAGGCAGACGTGCAGAGAATCCCGGCGGCGATCGAGGACATGCTCAAACCGGTGGTCGAGGACCTCGGTTTCGAGTGGGTCGGCGGCGAGTTTCGCGGCGGCCCGGCCGGGCTGCTGCGCGTGTACATCGACCACCCCGACGGCATGACGCTGGATCATTGCGCCGATGTGAGCCATGCCCTGGCCGGCGTGCTTGACGTCGAAGACCCGTTTCCGGGTGCCTACCGGCTCGAGGTTTCCTCGCCGGGCGTCGAGCGGCCGATGTTTCGTACCGAGGATTTCGCCCGGTTCGTCGGGCACCGCGTGCGTCTCCGTCTGTACAAGCCGGTGGCGAAGCAGAAGAAGTTCGAGGGCGTCATTCAGGGCGTCGATGGCGAGGACATCACCGTCCTCGTCGACGAGATGGGCGAACTGGTCTTCCGTTTCGAGGAGGTCGAGAAGGCCCACCTGGTCTACGAGTTTGCCGACAACAGCAAGCGTGGCCGTAACAAGCGCAAGAAGCGGCGCACGGCGCGGAAATAGAGCGATCTGGCTAGCAACATGAACAAAGAAATCCTTTTTGTCGTCGATTCGGTTTCCAACGAGAAAGGCGTCGAGCGTGACGTGATCTTCGAGGCGATCGAGGCCGCGCTTGCCCAGGCGGCGCGCAAGCGCCACGGCGGTGATATCGAGACGCGCGTCGAGATCGATCGCGAGGACGGTAGCTACCGCACGTTCCGTCGCTGGCTGGTGGTCGAGGGCGAGACCTCCGAGCACCCCGAGCGCGAGATGATTCTCGAGGCTGCCCAGATGGACGACCCCGACGTTCAGGTCGGCGACTACATCGAGGAAGAGATCGAGTCGGCCGAGTTCGGCCGGATCGCCGCGCAGGCGGCCAAGCAGGTGATCGTGCAGAAGGTGCGCGAGGCCGAGCGACGCCAGGTGGTGGACGCCTACATCGATCGCAAGGGCACCCTGATCATGGGGCTCGTCAAGCGCATCGATCGTGGCAACGTCATCCTGGATCTGGGCGGCAACGCCGAGGCGATGATCCCGCGCGACGAGATGATCGGCCGCGAGGCCGTCCGTCCGGGCGATCGCCTGCGCGGCTACGTCACCGACGTGCGCCACGAGCCGCGCGGCCCGCAGATCTTCGTCTCGCGCACCGCGCCGGAATTTCTGATCGAGCTGTTCAAGCTCGAGGTGCCCGAGATCTCCCAGGGGTTGATCGAGATCGTCAACGCCGCCCGCGACCCGGGTCTGCGCGCCAAGATCGCGGTGCTCTCCAACGACCCGCGCATCGACCCGGTCGGCACCTGTGTCGGCATGCGCGGCTCGCGCGTCCAGTCGGTGACCAACGAGCTCTCGGGTGAGCGGATTGATATCATCGTCTGGGACGAGAACCCGGCCCAGTTCGTCATCAACGCGATGTCGCCGGCCGAGGTGGTCTCGATCGTGGTCGACGAGGACGCCGGAAGCATGGACGTGGCGGTCAGCGAAGAGAATCTCTCCAAGGCGATCGGTCGCGGCGGCCAGAACGTGCGTCTGGCCAGCCAGCTCACCCGCTGGCAGATCAATGTCATGAGCGAAGAGCAGGCGATCGAGAAGGGCGAGACCGAGACCCGCCGTATCGTCGAACAGTTCATGGAGGCGCTCGACGTCGACCAGGAAGTGGGCGAGGTGCTGGTCGAGGCCGGTTTCACTACCATCGAGGAAATCGCCTACGTGCCCACCGAGGAACTGCTCGAGGTCGAGGGCTTCGACGAGGGCATCGTGGAAGAGCTGCGCAACCGTGCTCGCGACGCGCTGCTGACCATGGCCATCTCGGGTGGTGGCGAGGCCGAGGAAGAGACCGAGTCGTCCGGCGAGGCGCTCGCCCTCGAGGAACTCGACGGGATGACGGCCGAACTGGCCGCCAACCTGCGCGAGAACAACATCAAGGATTCGGAAGACGTTGCCGAACTTTCCATTGATGAGTTGACGGAATACGAAGGCGTGGACGAGGAGCTTGCCGGGCGGCTGATCATGGCCGCACGCGCACCCTGGTTCGCCTGAATCGGTCGGCGAGCGTCCGACCAGCCGCTGCCGGCGAGTGCTGGGGCGAATTTTCTAAGTTTGAATAGTTTTCAGGACCACAGGAGTCGTTAATGTCCGAGGTCACGGTTAAAGAATTGGCAAAAGTGGTAGGCGCCACCCCGGAACGGCTGCTCGAGCAACTGGCCGAAGCGGGCGTTCCGGCGTCTTCCGTGGATGCCAGTGTCAGTGACGACGACAAGATGAAGCTGCTGGCCCATCTGCGCAAGTCGCGCTCGTCGGGCGAGGGAGAGGCGAAGAAGCCGTCTTCCCGCATCACGCTCAAGCGTCGTTCGCAGCAGGAAATCAAGGTCGGCGGCGGGGCCCGCGGCGGCAAGACCGTGGCGGTGGAGTACCGCCGTCGCAAGACCTACGTCCCGCGTGACGAGGTCGAGCAGACCGAGGAGACACCGCAGGCGGAGCAGCCGACCGAGCATGCCCCGGTCGAGCAGCAGCAGCCGGTCGCCGAGTCCACGCCGGCCGTCGAGGAAACGCCGAGCGTCGCCGAGGCGGAGCCGACCGAGGCCAAGACCACCCCGGCCGAAGCCGAGCCGGCGCCGGCCGCCGAGCCCGAACCCCAGACAGTCGAGGCGCCGGCCACCGAAGAGGCTGCCACTTCCGCCGAGGAAGGCGAGGCTGCGTCGAACGGAGCGGAATCCGGCGAGGAGAAGGACGAGGGCGAGGGCAGGAAGAAGTCCCGCCTGCGCATCGTCGCCATGCCGGAAGAGGCACCGGGTATCCCGGTTTCTGCCGACGAGGGCAAGCCCAAGCGCGGCAAGCATGGTGGCAAGGGTCGTCATGCCCGCGAGAACGCCCGCGAGGAACTGCACCTGGGCGCCGGCGCCGGCCGTCGCCGCAAGAAGGGCAAGAAGGGCGCGGCCGCCAAGACCGCGGTCGCCACCCGTCACAGCTTCGAGAAGCCGACCGCTCCGGTGGTCCGCGACGTCAATGTGCCCGAATCCATCTCCGTCGAGGAGCTGGCCCAGCGCATGGCCGTCAAGGGCGTCGACGTCGTCAAGACCCTGTTCAACATGGGCGTGATGGCCACCATCAACCAGGTGCTCGACCAGGACACGGCGATCCTCGTGGTCGAGGAGATGGGCCACAAGCCGCACGCCGAGTCCGAGTCCGCGATCGAGGACGAGGCGCTTCAGCAGGTCGAACAGGGCGAGGCCAAGCCGCGTCCGCCGGTGGTGACCGTCATGGGCCACGTCGACCACGGCAAGACCTCGCTGCTCGACTACATCCGTCGCGCCAAGGTCACCGCGGGCGAGGCCGGTGGTATCACCCAGCACGTCGGTGCCTACCACGTGGACACGCCGCGCGGCACGGTCACCTTCCTGGATACTCCGGGCCACGAGGCCTTCACCGCCATGCGTGCCCGTGGGGCGAGCGCGACCGACGTGGTCGTGCTGGTCGTCGCGGCCGATGACGGCGTCATGCCGCAGACGAAGGAGGCGATTCATCACGCCCGTGCCGGCAACGTGCCGATGGTGGTTGCCGTCAACAAGATCGACAAGGACGGCGCCGACCCCGAGCGCGTCCGCGCCGAGCTCTCCCAGGAGGAGGTGATCTCGGAGGAATGGGGCGGCGATACCCAGTTCGTGCACGTCTCCGCCCACACCGGCGAAGGCATCGACCAGCTGCTCGAGGCGATCCTGCTGCAGGCCGAGCTCCAGGAGCTCAAGGCCCCGGTGGAAGGTCACGCGATCGGCACGGTGGTCGAATCCTCGCTGGAGAAGGGCCGCGGCCCGGTCGCGACCGTTCTCGTCCAGAGCGGCACGCTCAAGAAGGGCGATACCGTCGTCGTGGGCAAGGAGTACGGCCGGGTGCGCGCCCTGCTCGACGAGAACGGCAAGCCGGTCAAGTCGGCCGGCCCGTCCATTCCGGTGGTGGTGCTGGGTCTGTCCGGCACCCCGGAGGCCGGTGACGAGCTGGTGGTGATCGAGGACGAGAAGAAGGCGCGCGAGATCGCCGAGTTCCGCGAGGCCAAGCAGCGTGACTCGCGTCTGGCCGCCCAGCAGGCCGCCAAGCTCGAGAACCTGTTCGAGCAGATGAAGGAAGGCGAGGTAGAGTCGCTCAACGTGCTGGTCAAGGCCGACGTTCAGGGTTCCGCCGAGGCCATCCGCGACAGCCTGCAGAAGCTGTCCACCGACGACGTCAAGGTCAATGTCCTGATGAGCGGTGTCGGCGGCATCAACGAGTCGGACATCAATCTCGCGGCCACCTCGAGCGCGATCGTGATCGGCTTCAACGTCCGTGCCGACGCGGCCGCCCGCAAGACAGCCGGCGAGCAGGACGTCGAGATCCGCTACTACTCGGTCATCTACGAGATGCTCGACGACGTCAAGGCAGCCATGACCGGTCTGCTGGGGACCGAGACCCAGGAGAAGTTCGTCGGTCTCGCCGAGGTGCGCGACGTGTTCCGCTCGCCGAAGCTCGGCGCGATCGCCGGCTGCATGGTCACCGAGGGCGTGGTCAAGCGGAACAACCCGATCCGCGTCCTGCGCGACAACGTCGTGATCTACGAGGGCGAGCTCGAGTCGCTGCGCCGCTTCAAGGACGATGTCCAGGAAGTGCGCTCCGGCATGGAGTGCGGCATCGGCGTGAAGAACTACAACGACGTCAAGGTCGGCGACCAGATCGAGGTCTTCGAGCGCGTCGAGGTCCAGCGGACCCTGTAAGGCGAACGCAATGGCACAGGGTTTCCAGCGCCACCAGCGGGTGGCCGGCCAGATCAAGCGCGAGATCGCCGAGCTGATTCGGGATTCCGGCGTGGACAGCGGGCCCAACGCGCCGCTGACCATGCTGACGGTCACGGATTGCGAGGTCACCCGCGACCTGGCGCACGCGCGCATCTTCTACAGCGTCCTCAACGCCAGCGAGCAGCCGGTCGCCGAGCAGTGGCTCAACGAGGCGGCGGGCTACCTGCGCGGCGAGCTGGGCCACCGGATGCGCCTGCGCATCGTCCCGCAGCTGACCTTCATCTTCGACAACTCCATCGAGCAGGGCATGCAGATGGATGCCCTGATCCGCGCCGTGCGCGAGCAGGACGGCGAGGCGGACGAGGACGTCGAGTCCGACGACTCGTCCGACAAGCGCTGAGCCGACAGCCCTCCTGATGGCACGCAAGCGTCGCGGTCGCGAGATCAACGGCATCGTCCTGTTCGACAAGCCCCTCGGCCTCAGTTCGAACCAGGCGCTGCAACGCGTGCGGCGTCTGTTCGATGCCGCCAAGGCCGGCCATACGGGCAGTCTCGATCCGGCCGCCAGTGGCCTGTTGCCGGTCTGCTTCGGCCAGGCCACGCGCATTTCCGGATTGCTGCTGGATGCCGACAAGACCTACCGGGTCACCGGGCGGCTGGGCACGCGGACCGACAGCGGTGATCTCGACGGCGAGGTGATCGAGACCCGCGAGGTGCCGAGACTGGACGCCGCCGCAATGGAGTCGGTGCTGTCGCGTTTTCGCGGTCGCGTCGAGCAGGTGCCGCCGATGTACTCGGCCCTCAAGCACGAGGGCAAGCGCCTCTACGAACTGGCGCGCGAGGGCAGGACGGTCGAGCGCAAGGCGCGCACGATCGATTTTCACGAGATCACGCTCGAGTCGCTCACCGCGACCGAGTTCACGCTGCGGGTGCACTCGAGCAAGGGTGCCTACATCCGCACGCTGGTCGAGGATATCGGCGAGGCCATCGGCTGTGGCGCCGTGGTCGCCGAGCTGCGTCGCATCGGGCTGGGCCCGTGGTCGATGGACGAGCAACCGACCTATCGGCTGGAGGACCTGGAGGCGATCGCCGCCGAGGGCGGGCTCGAGTCCCTGGATCGTGTTATCCTCCCGATCGATTCGGCGCTGGGCGCCTATCCGGCCGTCGTGCTGGATGCGGCCAGCGTCACACCAATTCGCCACGGTCATCCGGTGTTTGTGCCCAACGCGCCACAAACCGGGTGGTTTCGACTCTATGCACCCGACGACCTCTTCCTGGGTATGGGGGAAGTGCTGGATGACGGGCGAACCGCGCCGCGACGATTGTTCGCGGCGTTGTGAGGGGTGCGATGCACCCGAACGCATTGCGGGACGGTAACCGGTCGTTACTGACCCGCGATGGACTTTCAAAGCTTCACCCAGGCAGATAGGAGAGTTCCCATGTCCCTGAACGAAAAGACCACCGCCGACATCGTTGCCGAGTTCGGCAAAGACGCCAACGACACCGGTTCCCCGGAAGTCCAGGTCGCGCTGCTGACCCAGCGGATCACGCATCTGACCGAGCACTTCGCGACCCACAAGCAGGATCACCACTCCCGCCGTGGCCTGCTCAAGCTGGTCAACCAGCGTCGCAAGTTGCTCGACTACCTCAAGTCCAAGAGCCTCACCCGCTACCAGGACCTGATCAAGAAGCTGGGCCTGCGCAAGTAAGCGCTTCCCGGTTACACTTGAAACCCGTCGCATTGCGGCGGGTTTTTTGTTTTCGGGGCGCTGGTTGGTCCCGTTCCATCAAGAACACATTCGATACGTCAGGAGCCAAGCGTGGCAGTCAGCAAGCAATCCTTCGAGTACGGTCAACACACCGTCACCCTGGAGACCGG
>NZ_JBKHFB010000054.1:0-12740 GCF_046540515.1 Guyparkeria sp. | reverse complement strand
CCGGGGCGCCCGCCCTGTCGATTTGTCGCGGTGGTGGGCCAACCGGTCGTGGCAATGCTGCGACAGGCGGGGTTCGGTGAATGGCCGATGGCGTGCGCGGCTGGTGACACGATTCCCGGCGCCGGTTTACACTTTGCGGCAATTACAGCGCGTCGTTTTCGTTCGACGCATCGACACGCCCGGCCGGGAGGTCGGGCGCTTTGTTTCAGGGGGTAGTCATGGGTGAGCCGTCGGTCACCTTGCACGGGTTCAACAATCTCAGCAAGACGCTGAGCATGTCGATCTTCGACATCTGTTACGCCAAGACCCGGGCGCAGGTAAACGAGTACATCGCCTACATCGACGAGGTCTACGACGCCGACCGGCTGACCCAGATCCTCACCGACGTGACCGAGATGATCGGGGCGAACATCCTCAACGTCGCCCGGCAGGACTACGAGCCGCAGGGGGCGTCGGTCACCATCCTGATCTCCGAGGAGCCGGTGATCGCCGAGGGGATCGACTACCACGAGGAGCCGGGGCCGCTGCCGGGCGACGGCGAGCTGGCCCGTGACTCGGTGGTCGCGCACCTCGACAAGAGCCACATCACGGTGCACACCTACCCGGAGAGCCACCCGGAAAACGGCATCTCCACCTTCCGGGTCGATATCGACGTGTCCACCTGCGGGCGGATCTCGCCGCTGCGCGCGCTCAACTACCTGATCCACAGCTTCGACTCGGACATCGTCACGCTCGACTACCGCGTGCGCGGCTTTACCCGCGACGTCCACGGCGGCAAGCACTTCATCGATCACGAGATCAACTCGATCCAGAACTACATGTCCGAGGACACGCGCGAGCGCTACCAGATGATCGACGTGAACGTCTACCAGGAGAACATCTTCCACACCAAGATGCTCTTGAAGGACTTCGATCTGGACAACTACCTGTTCGGCCACGGCACCGACGACTACAGCCCGCAGGTCTGCACCCGGATCGAGAAGGCGTTGAAGAAGGAGATGTACGAGATCTTCTACGGCCGGAACCTGGCCGACGCGGACGTGCCCAGCGGTTGATCAGCGCCCGACCAAGGCCTGATTGCGGCCTGACTACGGCCTGACTACGGCCTGGCCGCGAGGATCGATTCGGCCAGCAGTTCCACCGGTTGCCTGACCGTCAGGTTCGCGCCCGCCGCCAGGTGGGTGGCGCAGCCGACATTGGCGCTGACCACCACGTCGGGTGCCAGTCGCTCGATCGACTCGAGCTTCGGTTCGCGCAGTTCTTCGGCCTGTTCCGGGTAGAGCAGCACCTGCATGCCGGCGGCCCCGCAGCAACGCGCGTTGCCGTCGATTTCCAGCAGTTCCAGTCCCGGGATGGATGCCAGCAGCTGGCGGGTCGCCTCGGGTTGGCGCAGGTGATTGCGCTGGCTGCAGGGGGTGTGCACGGCGACGCGATAGTCGAGGTGCGCGACCTGCGGCCATTCCTCCTTGTCACGCGCGAGCAGCCAGTCGGTGATCTCGCACACCGTGATGTCGTGCGAATCGGCCAGCGCGCCCAGCTCGGCGGCGCAGGCCGTGCCCACGACGACGACCGCCTCGACGCCCGTGGCCTTGAAGACGGCGGCGTTCGCCTCGCGGCGTCGGTTCGCTTCGCCGGGCTCGCCGCCGTGGGCGTGCATCGCCCCGCAGCAGCCCTGGCCGGCCGGCTCCACCACCTCGTAACCGAAGGCGGCAATCGCCGTGCGCGCAGCGGCGACGGCGTTCGCGTTCATCGCCGCCCCCGTGCAGCCGACGAACAGGCCGACGCGACCGCGCGTGGTCGGGGCCACGGGCAGTCGGGTACGGCGCGATATCGGTCCGGGGGCATGACGGGGCAGGGCGCGGCCGACCGGTCCGGCCAGCCGCCGGGCGATGCCGCCCAGTCCCAGGCGCTGCACCAGCCGATACAGTTGCCAAGCCACGCCAAGGCGCCGGCGGCGGGTGAGCAGCTGGTCTCGCAACCAGCGCCAGTGACGTGCCGTGGGCTTGGGGCGCGCGGCAGGGTTCGGTTCCTGCGCCAGGCGTGCCCGGCCGTTGTCGATCAGTCGACCGTAGGCGACCCCCGACGGGCAGACCGCCTCGCAGGCGCGGCAGGTCAGGCAGGTATCGAGGTGGCGGGTGACGTCGGCGTCCGGCGCGAGTCCGCCCTGGCTGATGCCGAGCAACTGGCTGATCCGCCCGCGCGGGCCGTCGGCCTCGTTGCGGGTCAGCGAGAAGGTGGGGCAGTGCGGTACGCAGATGCCGCACATGACGCAGTCGAGCGCGTCCGACCGGATGGCCTCGTCGAGTTCGCGTGTCGGGCGGTCGGTCGGATCGGTGTCAGTCATGCGCAAAGAGTGCAGCGGCGTGGTGTGGCGGTCAAGGCAGCCGGTGAGCGTGGGGGAGGGCGTCGTGGCCGCCCGGGATGGGCGGCCGGTGCCGGTATGGGCTGGTCCCGACGAAAAGGTGTCGGTCGGGCTTGACGGCCCGGTAAGTATTAGTATATCGTGATACCGTGAATTGCTTATCCTCCTTTGGTGGTTCTTGTTGTTGCCGGCTTCTGCCGGCATTTTTTTTGTCCGCGATACGCGCGTCGACGACCTGACTCCATCGGTGCGGAAAGTCCTTCGCTTTCCACGCCGATGCGTTTTATACTCCGCGGTTCTCCACGTTCGGGCCGGTTGAGAAATCGGTCTTGCGGGGTGCGTTGCCTTCGGGTAGACTTCGCGCCCTCTTGAAATCAATGTATCGCTTCTGGTTTGGGAGCTGTCGATCCATGAAAACCTATTCCGCCAAGCCGGCCGAGGTCAAACGCGACTGGTACGTCATCGATGCATCCGGCAAGACGCTGGGTCGCCTGGCTACCGAGGTCGCCCGCCGCCTGCGTGGCAAGCACAAGGCCGAGTACACCCCGCACGTCGATACCGGTGACTACATCGTTATCGTCAACGCGAAGGACATCAAGGTCACTGGCAACAAGGCCAAGGACAAGATGTATCACTTCCACACCGGGTTCATCGGCAACATGAAGCACTTCACCTTCGAAAAGCTGATGGAGCGTTCCCCGGAGCGCGTCATCGAGCTGGCCGTCAAGGGGATGCTGCCGAAGAACGCTCTCGGTCGCCAGATGTACACCAAGCTCAAGGTCTACGCCAACGCCGAGCACAACCATCAGGCGCAACAGCCGCAGCCGCTCGAGATCTAAGAGAGACTACCCATGGCAATGACTCAGAATTACGGAACCGGTCGTCGCAAGACATCCTCCGCACGGGTATTCCTGCGTCCGGGCACCGGCAAGATCAGCATCAACGGCAAGTCCCTCGAGGACTTCTTCGGTCGCGAGACTGCGCAGATGGTCGTTCGTCAGCCGCTGGAGCTGCTGGAAGTGGGCGACAAGTTCGACGTGGTCGCGACCGTCGCCGGTGGCGGCCCGAGCGGCCAGGCCGGTGCCGTTCGCCACGGTCTGACCCGTGCGCTGATGGACTACGACGAAGCACACCGTCCGAAGCTGCGTGAAGCCGGCTTCGTGACCCGCGATGCTCGTCAGGTCGAGCGCAAGAAGGTCGGCCTGCGCAAGGCACGTCGTTCGGTTCAGTTCTCCAAGCGCTGATCCGACGCTGCTCCGGCCTCGAGCCGGACGCCCGAAAGCCCCGCCCTCGTGCGGGGCTTTTGCTTGTGGTCGTTCGGAAATTCGCCTGATGGCGGGCGGCGACTCTTCGACAAGGTGATGGTGCGGCCATCTCCGCGGGAAGGCGGCGCATGCCGACTGCGTCTCGCCGGCGTGCTCACGGGGCTGCGATTCGCGGCCTAGTCCTCGACCCGGATCCGGCCCAGGCTGTAGTCGCCGCCGTGGTTGGCGAGCACCACGCCCCCGAATGCGTCGCGCAGGTCGTTGTCCTGAACGCGCAGCAGGCGCCGGTCGTCCACCTGAACCTGCATCCGCCCGTTGGTGTCGCGTGTCCAGACGATCCGGTGGAAGCGGTTGTCCTCGAGGTCGAGGCGGCCTTCGTGGCGGGCGATCACCTCGGCGTTCCCGGAGACCAGCCGAACCAGGCGCAGCCCGGGCTCGGTGCCAGCGGCATAGACCAGGCGGTAGCCGTTGCGACCGGGGTGATTGCCGTGGAATACCCCGACGTCCAGGCGGCCGGGCTGTTGGCGGGATGCCAGTTCCAGCTCCATGTGGAAGGCGTTGTCGATCGCCGCGTTGGTGACGATTCGGGCCGGCTCGGCCGGGGCGTCCTCTTCCTCCTGCCGGTCATCGCCCTGTTGCTCGAGGATCATGCCGAGCACGGCCATGCCGACCTCCTCGGGGCGGTCAGAGCCGAGTCCGCGCAAGGCGCGCTCGGTCGCTCCGCCGGTCTCGACGATGCTACGCAAGCCGTTGCGATCGACCTCGAAGCTCCCATTGAGCACCGTCCAGGCCGGATCTCGACGGTAATTCCCGTCGCTGAAGTCGTCCTGCAGGGCCACGCGCGGCGCGTCCTCGGCTTTCTCGACTTCGTCCGGTTCGGTCTTGCGCAGCCGCTCGAGCAGCTCCGGGGTCGCACGCCCGTCGCGGTACAGGCCGGCGTCGTCCTGGTACTGGCGAATGGCGCGCCGTGTCCGGTCGCCCATGATGCCGTCGGTCGGGCCGGCGTCGTAACCCAGCCGATCGAGCTCACGCTGAACCTCGGTCACGCGTTCCCGTGCGGACAGGCTGTCGATCGGGGGGCGTGACGATCGGGTGGTCGGCTCCGAGCCGGAGTCCGGCTCTCCCCATTCCCGGGCTGCCTGCTGGGCCTCGGCGATCTGCCCGGAGGTCATGCGTTTGGCCAGCGAATCGCGTGCCTCGGCTGCGTGGCGGTGGCCGTTCGCCGCGGCCAGGTTGTACCACTTGTGCGCCTTGACGAAATCCTGCGGGGTGCCGGAGCCGGCCTCGTGCAGACGCCCGAGCATGTACTGGGAGTCGGCATCACCACGGTCGGCCGATTCGCGGAATTCCTGCAGGGCCGAGCGGTATTCCTGCTGGTCGTAATGGCGCATCGCGTCGCTGTAGTCGGCGGCGGCCGGGCCGATGGCGCCGGCAAGGACGAGACCGATGGAGAGGGTCTTGATGATCACGGTCGCACCTCGATTGGACCAACACGTTGTTGTCGTCCATGTTTGGAAGCCAGCTCCCTTGGAGGCTAGCACCGTGTTGGCGAGATGGCTGAGCGAATGCATGCGTCGCCGGATCGGCGTGCGGCTTGTGGAAGGGAATCGGGCGTGCCCGGCAGGAAAGGAAAAGGGCCGATGGCGTCGCTGCCATCGGCCCTTGATCCTGTGGGTTCCTGCCGGCGTTCGGCCAGGTGGTCGCGTCAGCCGGTTCAGGATTCCTCGGCGTTGGCCTTGCGGGTCGCCTCGAGGATTTCCTCGGCGTCCTGCTTCTCCTGCTCGAGGCCCAGCTTGTCGTAGGCGCGGATCAGCAGCTCGAGCGCCGGGATGGTCGACGTCGAGCCGTTGTACTTGTCGAGGGCCGACTGGGCACGATTCGCCGCGGCCAGCCAGGCGCCGCGGCGCATGTAGTACTCGGCCACCTCGACTTCGTGCTTGGCGAGCGAGTCGCGCACGTCGATCAGGCGTCGGCTGGCGTCATCGACGTACTGGCTGTCGGGATATTGTTCGACCAGGCGGGAGAAGGAACGGAAGGCCTCCTTGAGCACCGACTGGTCGCGCTTGGAAAGGTCCGGCGGGGCGATCTTGTTGATCAGCGAATCGCCGCGGCTCATGTTGGCCAGCCCCTTGAGATAGAGGGCGTAGGCCACATTGTCACCACGCGGGTGCAGCTGGATGTAGCGATCCGCCGCCGCGATGGCCGAGTCCGGTTCGTCGTACTTGTAGTAGGCGTAGGCCACTTCGAGCTGGGCCTGCTCGGTGTAGGCGCCGAACGGGTAGCGGCCCTCGAGGGTCTCGTATTTCTTGATCGCCGTCTCGTAGTCGCCCCGGCGCATCGCCTCGTTTGCTTCCTGGTAGAGCTGCCCGGCCGAGGCGGTGGGGTCGGAAAGATCGACGCGGTCGTCGTCGGACTTCGAGAACCAGGCGCAGCCGCTGACGAAGGTGACCATGCCGGCGATCAGTGCCGCGCGAGCGAGATGCCGGGGAAGGGTGCGGCGGGTGGCCGGGCGGTTACGGTCGCGATGCTGGGTCATGGTCTGAAGTGTAAGGGCCGCTGGCAGTGGTGAATGTATGCCGACCGCCCACCGGGCGCACCGTGCGGCGCGTTGATGGGGCGAGCGTTAGCGGATAATCTTCGCAGATAAGATGCTAAAAACCAACCGATCTCGTGGCGGGTCCGTGCCCGTCTTTTTCATGTCCCGACGGATGGCGGCAGGCTGCGGTTCGTCACCGGTTCAAAGGCTGATTCCCGACCGATGGAAGTAGAACGCGACTCGTCGATCCCGGCCGACCTGGCCGGCATGCGTCTCGATCAGGCGGCAGCCCAGTTGTGGCCGGATTTCTCCCGCAGCCGGATCCAGTCGTGGATCAAGGGCGGCCAGGTGACCGTCGACGGCCAGCCGATGCGTCCGCGCGACACCGTGCTGGGCGGCGAGACACTCTCGCTGCGCACCGAGCTTGCGCAGCAGAGCGAGGATCGTGCCCAGGCGATCCCGCTGGATATCGTCTTCGAGGACGAGCACCTGCTGGTGGTCAACAAGCCGGTCGACCTGGTCGTGCATCCCGGTGCCGGCAATCCGGATGGTACGCTGGTCAACGCACTGCTGCACCACGACCCGGACCTGGCCCTGCTGCCGCGCGCCGGGGTGGTCCACCGGCTCGACAAGCAGACCAGCGGGCTGCTGGTGGTGGGCAAGACCCAGGCGGCGTACCAGGCGCTGGTCGCCGATCTCGCCGAACGGCGCATCGGTCGTGAATACGACGCGGTGGTGGTCGGTCACCTGATCGCCGGCGGCACGGTCGACGCGCCGATCGGGCGGCACGCCCGCGATCGCCAGCGCCAGGCGGTGGTGCCGCAGGGCAAGCCGGCGGTGACGCACTATCGAGTGGTCGAGCAGTTCGGCGAGCACACCTGGCTGCGGGTCAAGCTCGAGACCGGGCGGACGCACCAGATCCGGGTACACATGGCGCACATCCGCCACCCGATCGTGGGCGATCCCGTCTATGGTGGTCGGCCGCGCTTGCCGCCGGGTGCCGAGGACATGCTGGTCGAGGTGCTGCGCGACTTCGGTCGCCAGGCACTGCATGCGCGTCGCCTGACGCTCACGCATCCGGAGACCGGGGAGACGCTGTCGCTCGAGGCGCCGTTGCCCGAGGACATGGACGAATTGATCGAATTGCTGCGCGACTATCGCGACGGCGTTGACGATGGAGAGGCCGAGGTTATCTATGTCGCGGATCCCGACTGACGCCCCCGAGGGCAGTCGTTTTATCGAGGCCACCTGGCCGGCGCCGAGGGGCGTGCGTGCCGGCGTGACCACCCGCATCGGCGGCCACAGCCGTCCGCCGTTCGACGGCTTCAATCTCGCCACCCACGTCGGTGACGAGGTCGAGGCCGTGACGGCCAACCGGCGCGAGCTGGCCGAGATGCTCGGCTTGCCGGAGGCGCCGCGCTGGTTGAACCAGACCCACGGCACCACGGTCCTCGGGCCGGATGTGCCCACGGATGGCCCCGAGGGCGATGCCGCGTACACCGATCGCCCCGGCGAGGTGCTGGCGGTGTTGACCGCCGACTGCCTGTCGGTGACGCTGGCCAGCCACGATGGTCGCGAGGTGGCGGTCGCCCACGCCGGCTGGCGCGGGCTGGCGGCCGGCGTGATCGAGCGCACCGTCGACCGGTTCTCCGTGGCGGGCGACGGGCTGATGGCCTGGTTGGGTCCGGCGATCGGGCCGGCACATTTCGTCGTCGGCGAGGAGGTGCGCGAGGCCTTCATGCGGGAATACCCGGCCGACGCCTCCGCCTTCCGGGGCGCCGCCGAGACCGGCAAGTTCCACGCCGACCTGTTCGCCCTGGCCCGCTCGCGCCTGCGCCGGCAGGGGATTACCCGCGTGTTCGGCGGCGAGCGGGACACCTACGCCCTGCCCGACCTGTTCTACTCGCACCGTCGCGATCAGGGCGAAACCGGCCGCATGGCCACCCTGGTCTGGCGCGAAACCGACTGAACGAGAGGAATATCCCCATGACAAAACCCTGGCTTCTGCTGACCCTGGTCGGGGCGGATCGACCCGGCATCGTCGCCCACGTCACCCGGGTGCTGTTCGGCGTGGGCGCCGAACTGGGCGAGACGGCGATGATGCGTCTGGGCAACCAGTTCGCGATCATGATGATGGTGCGCGGCGCGGGCAATCCGGAGGAGGTTGCCGGTCTGCTCGAATCCACGCGGGCGGAGTTCGGGCTCAAGCTGCACGTCGACGAGATCGACGCGGCCCTGCACCAGCACCGCGAGCCGGACGTATCGGTGACCGTGCACAGCGCCGATCGCAGCGGCATCGTCGCGGACGTGACCGCGGCGTTGCTCGAGGCGGGCATGAACATCCTCGACCTGCGCTCGGACGTGGGCGGTTCGACCGACAAGCCGATCTACATCATGCAGATCGACGGCGAGAGCAGCCGCGGCATCGAGCCGATCGAGGAATGCGTGGCGCGCTTTGCCGACCAGGGGCTGACCGTGCGCGTCACCCCGCTCGAGACGATGCGGGGGTAAGCGTGGAGCCACTGCCGATCCTGACCTACCCGGACGAGCGCCTCAAGACGGTCTGCGAGCCGGTCGAGCAGTTCGACCCGGAGTTGCGCGAGTTCGCCGAACACCTGCAGCACACGGCCGACCAGGGGCCGTCGGCGGTCGGTATCGCGGCCCCGCAGGTCGGACGCATGCAGCGCCTGTGCCTGGTGGACGCCACGCGGGCCAAGCGCCCGGTGGACAACAACGGGCCGCTGGTGCTGGTCAATCCGGCGATCACCAACTGGAAGGGCTTCGCCGTCGGGCGCGAAGGCTGCCTGTCGATCCCCGACTACACCGGCAAGGTGATCCGCGCCGAGACCATCGAGCTGACCGCGCAGGACATCGAGGGGCGCACCGTCACCTTCAAGATGAAGGGCTTCGAGGCACGCATCGCCCAGCACGAGATCGACCACCTCGACGGCATCCTCTTTCTCGACCGGCTGGTCAGCCGGCACGCGGACTTGCGCGAGCGCTGATCGTCCGCTCGGGCCCGCTGCTCGGGTCCGGCATGTCTCCCGCCCGGTTTCCACCTCCCGGTTCGAGCCGCGACAGCGGCGGCCTGCCGTTGCCCGCATCCGGACTCGCCCCCGTCGCGCGCTGGGGCTTGCCGAGCCCCGTCGCCGAATCGAGGCATTCGTCGGTATCCGACGGACGAGGTTGTGATCGAACGGTTATCGGGGTGACACGGGACTGTCACGGGTCGGAGGCCACACTGGCCGCGTCGCCAGTCACGCGGGAGCATCCCATGGCCCTGTCCTACCGTCTCGCGGTCGTTTCCGACCTGCATCTGGGAACCGGTGCGGCCCGCGCCGAGTACCTGCTGGACTTTCTCGAACGCGTCGAGCTCGACGTGCTGGTCCTCAACGGGGATCTGTTCGACATCTGGAAGATGCGCAGTCATCGCTGGCACTGGCCGGCGGTGAAGACCCATCTGCTCCAGCGGATCATGGGCATGGCGGCCCACGGCACGCGCGTGGTCTACATACCTGGCAACCACGACGAGTTCTTTCGCGACTACCTCGGTCTGTCGATCGGCGGCGTGGAGGTGCGGCGCGAGTGGGAGTGCCGCCTTGGAGACGGTCGACGGGCGCTGATGCTGCACGGCGACGAGTTCGACGGGGTGGTCCGGCACAGCCGGCTGCTCAAGGGGCTGGGCAATCTCGGCTACGAACTGCTGATGCGGCTGGACCGGGTGAATGCCTGGTGGCGTCGACACAGCGGGCGGGGGTACTGGTCGCTCGCGCGGGCGGTCAAGCAGCAGGTGCCCGGTGCGAAGAGCTATATCGGCAAGTTCGAGGCGGCCGCCTGCCACCATGCCCGGGAGCGGGGCGCGGACGTGGTGATCTGCGGGCACATCCACCATCCCAACCTGTTCACGCGCAACGGCGTGACCTACGCCAACAGTGGCGACTGGGTGGAGCACTGCACCGTGCTGGTCGAGCGGCACGACGGACAGCTGGAGCTGCTCCGCTGGGCCGAGGACAGCGCGCGCCTGCTCGATGCGCCGCCGGTGGCCGCCGGGGATATCCCCGTCAGGCGTCGCGCAGCGCCTTGACCCAGCCTTCCATCGCCTCGGTCGCCATCGGCATCGGCGGCTCGAGGAAGTTGACGATGAAGTGATCGTCGAACTCGGTCACCCCGATCGAGCGCGGGCGCACCGCCATCACGCGGGCGTTGGGCAGCTTGATGCCGAAGCAGAACACCACATGGGCGGCTCCGACGATTCCGTCGGCCACCTCGCCGCCGATGTCTCGGGTATGGGCCAGGTGGTCGAAGGTACCGATGAACTTGGTGCGCTCGTCGGCCTCCACGGCGGCCTTGAGGCGCTCGATCACCTCCGTGGTGCTCTTCGCCGTCGTCTCGTTCTTGTCGATGCGGGCCTCGTAGACCGGGTACTTCTCGTTGAAATGCGTCTGTTCCATGGGTCGTTACCGGGTTGTGTTTATGAGACATAAAAAATACTAATTTAAATGCTCGGGAATGTCATCGTCGCGTGCCGAATCGCCTCGGCCTTGAATCGACACGGATCATGACCAACATTCAAGGCATCCCGCGGGCCGGGCGAGTCCCATCCGTCGCTCGGTCCGGACGAACCGACAATCCGAGGTAATTCAGAATCATGCGAATGGACAAGCTGACCGCCAAGTTCCAGATGGCACTTGCCGACGCCCAGTCGCTGGCCGTGGGCCAGGACCACCAGTTCATCGAGCCGGTCCACCTGATGGTCGCGCTGCTCGACCAGGAAGGCGGCACGGTGCGCCACCTGCTGACGCAGTCGGACATCAACGTCAACATGCTGCGCTCGCAACTGGGCGAGATGCTCGATCGCCAGCCCGCCGTTTCCGGCGGCGAGGCCGGCGAGGTACATATTTCCAACGATCTCTCTCGCCTGCTCAACGTCACCGACAAGCTCGCGCAGAAGCGCAACGACCAGTACATCTCCAGCGAGCTGTTCGTGCTGGCGGCGATCGAGGACAAGAGCGAACTGGGCGAGATCCTGCGCCGCGCCGGTGCCTCCAAGGGCGCGATCGAGAAGGCGATCGACAAGCTGCGCGGCGGTCAGTCGGTCGACGATCCCAACGCCGAGGATGCCCGCCAGGCGCTGGAGAAATACACCCTCGATCTCACCGAACGCGCCGAGCAGGGCAAGCTCGACCCGGTCATCGGCCGCGACGAGGAGATTCGCCGCGCCGTGCAGGTCCTCCAGCGGCGTACCAAGAACAACCCGGTGCTGATCGGCGAGCCGGGCGTGGGCAAGACCGCCATCGTCGAGGGGCTGGCGCAGCGCATCGTCAACGGCGAGGTCCCCGAGGGTCTCAAGGACAAGCGCGTGCTCAGTCTCGACATGGGCGCGCTGCTCGCCGGGGCCAAGTTCCGCGGCGACTTCGAGGAGCGCCTGAAAGGGGTCTTGAACGACATCGCCAAGGCCGAGGGGCGGGTGATCCTGTTCATCGACGAGATCCACACCATGGTCGGCGCGGGCAAGGCCGACGGGGCGATGGACGCGGGCAACATGCTCAAGCCGGCGCTCGCCCGCGGCGAGCTGCATTGCATCGGCGCGACCACGCTCGACGAGTACCGTCAGTACATCGAGAAGGACGCCGCGCTCGAGCGTCGCTTCCAGAAGGTGCTGGTCGACGAGCCGTCCACCGAGGACACCATCGCCATCCTGCGTGGCCTCAAGGAGCGCTACGAGGTCCACCACGGCATCGAGATCGGCGACCCGGCGATCGTCGCGGCCGCCCAGCTCTCGCAGCGCTACATCACCGACCGCCAGTTGCCCGACAAGGCGATCGACCTGATCGACGAGGCGGCCAGTCGCATCCGCATGGAGATCGACTCCAAGCCGGAGGCCATGGATCGCCTCGAGCGGCGCCTGATCCAGCTCAAGATCGAGCGCGAGGCATTGAAGAAAGAGTCCGACGAGGCCTCCAAGAAGCGTCTGGCCAACCTCGAGGAGGAGATCGAGCAACTCGAACGCGAGTACTCGGACCTCGAGGAGATCTGGAAGTCGGAGAAGGCCGCGGTCGCCGGCACCACCCACATCAAGGAGGCGCTCGACCGCGCGCGCACCGAGCTGGAAACCGCGCGGCGGGCGGGTGATCTCACCCGCATGTCCGAGCTGCAGTACGGGCGCATCCCCGAGCTCGAGCGCGAGCTGGCCGAGGCGCAGACCCGGGAAGAGCAGGGCGAGAACGACAAGCCCAAGCTGTTCCGCAGCACCGTGGGCACCGAGGAGATCGCCGAGGTGGTCTCGCGCTGGACCGGCATCCCGGTCGCCAAGATGCTCGAGGGCGAGAAGGAGAAGCTCCTGCGCATGGAGGAGGCCCTGGGCCGCCGGGTGATCGGCCAGTCCGAGGCGGTCGAGGCGGTCTCCGATGCCATCCGCCGCTCGCGGGCGGGGCTGTCGGATCCCAACCGTCCCAACGGTTCGTTCATGTTCCTCGGCCCCACCGGCGTGGGCAAGACCGAGCTGACCAAGGCGCTGGCGACCTTCCTCTTCGATACCGAGGAGGCGATGGTGCGCATCGACATGTCGGAGTTCATG
>NZ_JBKHFB010000053.1:0-12863 GCF_046540515.1 Guyparkeria sp. | reverse complement strand
TCGGACAGGCCCTCGTCCATGGTGAAGCGCTCGCGCGACCAGTCGCAGGAGGCGCCGAGACGCTTCATCTGCTCGGTGATGAACCCGCCGGACTGCTCCTTCCATTCCCAGACCTTTTCCAGGAACGCCTCGCGGCCGATGTCGTGACGCGAGATGCCCTGACCCTCGAGCTGGCGCTCGACCACCATCTGCGTGGCGATGCCGGCGTGGTCCGTGCCCGGCTGCCACAGGGTGGCCTCGCCCTGCATGCGATGCCAGCGCGTGAGCGTGTCCATCAGGGTGTCCTGGAAGGCATGGCCCATGTGCAGGCGACCGGTGACGTTCGGCGGCGGCAGCATGATGCAGTAGGCGCCCTCGGCCTGCATGTCGGGACGGAAGCGGTCACCGTCCATCCAGCGCGTGTAGCAGTCCTGTTCGATCTGTCGGGGGTCGTAGGTCTTGTCCATGCCGTTATCTGGTTCGCTTGTCGTCGGGTCGGGGAGGTCGGCTCGGGGCGGTTGGCCTCGATGGCCGTCGGTGCTCACGCGGTATCGGGGCGGACCGATTCGACGCGGTTGTGGTCAATGCCCACGCCGGCGGCCTTGTACTGCCGCCAGCGTTCGCGGGCGTCGGCGCGGGGCTGCTCCCCGGGGGGAATCACCTCGTCGATGCGCTCGCGGTCGGCCGCACGCGGGATCGTCGCGCCGGTGAGGTTGATCACCCGGGCAAACCCGCCGGCCTCGGGATCGCAGCCGATGAAGATCGGGGCGTGGTCGGCGTCTTCCGGGTCGGCGGTGTGCGGCACGAAGCGATCGGCACGGTACGACCAGAGGTAGTCGTCGAAACCCTCGACGTGGGCGAGATTGGCGCAGACCACGTAGGTGGGGTGCTCGGCCTCGGCCTGCTTCGCGCAGAGTTCCGCGGCGAAATACCAGAAGGCATCCTCGGCCGGGTCGTCGATCAGGTGGAATACGATCTCGCTCATCTGGGTCTTTGGCGCGTGCTCGATGTCCGGGGGTGCTGCGATGGTGGCCGCCGATCGGTATGCTGCCCGTCGCAACGGCCACCGATGGCCATCGACGGTCACGCCACGGAGCAAACGCGCATTATGCCCAATTACCCCACGTCGCCCAAGGCGATCGGCCAAAGACGAGGCCCGGCACGTGAGCGAGCGTGCGGCGCGGCGATACCCGGGTCGCCGGTCTCGAGACCTGTCCGGCACACCGATTCCTCGGAGGGCTCGTGAGCTCGCCCGGGTGGCCACGGGCCGCCACCATTTTGGGGTGGGCCTTCGTGCTGCTGGTGCTGGGCGCGGCGATCGCCTGGGTGGGCCCGGAGCGGCTGGTAGCGCCCTGGCGCGCGATCGACCCGGTGGCGCTCCTGGTAGCGCTGGCGCTGATGCTGGCGAGCTACCTGCTGCGGACCTTGCGGGTGACGCGCTATTTCCCGGACCGGCTGGGCGGGCGGTTCTGGTCGGCGTTCCGCCTGTCGAACTGGCACAACCTGATGAACAACCTGCTGCCGATGCGTGCCGGCGAGTTGGCCTTCCCGGTCCTGATGCAGCGTTACTACCGTCTGTCGCCGCTCGAGAGCGTGCCGGTCCTGCTCTGGTTTCGGCTGCTCGACCTGCAGGTGGTGCTGCTGATCGGCCTGGCCGCGGGCGGGCATCTGCTCGGCCTGTCCGTTGGCGTGCTGGCGGTGCTGGTCGTCGGGCTGCTGTTTGCGCCGGTCGCTGCCTACGCGTTGCGGCACTGGCTGCACGGGCGGCTGGCCGGGCGCGATGGGCGGTTGGCCACCAAGGGCGTGGCGATGCTCGCCAGCCTCCCCGATCGGCCAGGGCGCTTTGTCGCCACCCTGTTCTGGACCTGGGCGAACTGGCTGGTCAAGCTCGCCGCGCTCGGCTGGGTGCTGGCCGCCTTCGCGCCGGTGGGGTTTGTTGCCGGAGTCGTCGGCGCGATCGGCGGGGACCTGACCACCGTGCTGCCGGTGCACGCCCCGGGCGGTTTCGGCACCTACGAGGCCGGGGTGGCCCTGCTGATCGCGCCCTTGGTCGACGATCCGCGCACGGTGCTGGCCGCCGCGGTCAACCTGCACCTGTTCGTGCTCGGCACGGCCCTGCTGGCCGCGGCCCTGTCGCTGTTGATCCCGCGCCCGAACCCCGAGGCACCGCGAGACTGACTAGTCGCCGGAATCGTCGGTCGCCGCGGCACGAATCATACGGTCGAGATCGGTCATGAAGCCCTGCAGGAGGGACTCGAAGGTCGAGCCGGGCATGGTGCCGTCGTGGAATTCCTGGAGCAGCGACAGGATACCGGTGGCCAGATGGCGATGCCGGTCGAGGTGCTCGGTGGCCCAGAAGGCCGCCGCCGCCCGCAGCCGATGGTGGCGTTCGGAATTCTCCAGGTGGGCGCGCCCGAGGGAGCGCAATCCCCACAGGGCTGCCATCGCGCCCAGGGCGGTGCGTGGTCGGGCCGCGTCGATGGCGAAATCGAATTCGGCCATCCAGTCGAACAGTGCCTGCCGTCGCATCGGTCGGGCGATGGCGTAGCCCTGGCCCAGCTGCCCACCGAGCAGGGCGGTCGCCTCGATCAGGTCGGGGGTTTCCAGCCCTTCGACCACCGTGTGCAACTCCAGGGCCTGGGCCATCTGGATCATCGAGGCGATGAAGGTCAGCACGCGACCGGGCTCGTGCTGGGCGGCACGCACCATGCCCTGGTCGACCTTGACGGTGTTGAAGGGCAGGCTGCGCAGGCGCAGCAGGTTGTTGTAACCCGAGCCGAGGTCGTCCATGGCGAGGTTGATCCCCAGCTCGCCGAGACGTTGCATCGGTCTGGCGAGGTCGCCCGGCTCGAGGCCGGTGTCTCCCTGCTCGAGCAGCTCGAGCGTGACGCGGCTCGGGCTGACCCCGTGTCGGTCCAGTGCCGCCCGCACATGCCCCGGCGTGGCCGGGTCCACCAGTACGCCCACCGGCAGGTTGATGGCGACCGATAGCGAGGGGCCGTGGCGGGCCTCGATGTCCCGCAGGCAGCCCAGCGACTGGTCCAATCCGATCTCGAACAGGCGCATTATCTGGCCGTCGTTGAGCCAGGGGATGAACATGTTCGGCAGAATCACCTTGCCGTCGGGCAGGTAAAGGCGCGCGAGCGCCTCGAGCGTGGTCAGTCGACCGGTCTGCACGTCGATGACCGGCTGAAAGATCATCTCGAGCCCGCCGTCGTAGAAGGCCTGTCGCCAGCGGTCGTAGTCACCCTTGGCGTAGAGCAGGGCGGCCGGGCTGCGGATCTGTCGCCATGCCTGGCTGACCAGCGCCATCAGTTGGCCGGTGAAACCCTGCAGCCGGGCACTCGCGAACATGCCGGGGATGCGCCCGTGCAGGCAGATCACGGCGATGGGCTGGTCACGGTTGTCCAGGATCGGTACCGCCGCCGAGCTGCGGATTCCATGGGACTCGGACGCCCCGGCCCAGGGGGCGCCGGCCGGGTCGACGAGGGCGTTGTCCATCGCCACCACGCGGGCCTGTCGATAGGCCACCGAGACCGGGTGTTCAGACTCCGGGCGCTTGAGGTCTAGCGTGGGATGCGCGTCGGTCCGACCACTGTCCGAGGTGAACGGGTCCACTCCTTCCGCGTAGTTGGCG
This sequence comes from Guyparkeria sp., assembly GCF_046540515.1. Taxonomy (GTDB): domain Bacteria; phylum Pseudomonadota; class Gammaproteobacteria; order Halothiobacillales; family Halothiobacillaceae; genus Guyparkeria. The sequence continues at coordinate 9,247 of NZ_JBKHFB010000053.1, read as the reverse complement.
ACGAAGCGTCCGTCGGCGTTGGGCGAGAGGATAGCCACGCCCAGCATGCCGGGCAGACCGGTCAGGGTGTCGAGGAGATGTTCGTTGAAGTCCGGCCAGTTATGTTCGTTGCGGCGTCGCTGGTCGATGGCGACCAGGGCTTCGTGGTACTCGTCATCGATTGCCTGGCCGGCGGCGAGCTGGTGGGAGAGTTCCATGCTCAAACGTTCGGTGAATACCCGTTCGAGCCGATTCTGGTGCCGCTGGTTCAGATGGGCGCGGTTGAAGGTCTCGTTGAACTCGTGCATGTACACCGTGATCGCGCGGACGAGATCGCTGGGCGACACCCCGGCGAGCGCGTGGACGTGACCAATCTGGCGGGCACGGGTGGCGTGTTGTTCCTCGCCCAGGTCCGGGTCGAGCAGGAAGACCAGGTGCTCGGCCTGCTGCGTCTTGAGCGCATGGTATTCGCGGGGAGACAGGTGACCGATCACGGCGCGGATCGATTCCTGCCGGGAGAGCTCGACATAGAACCGCTCGATGAACTCGTCGCTCAGTCGCTGGACTTCCGGCTGGATCCGCTCGAGCAGCATCCGGGCGACCGGACCGTAGGCCGGGACCGCCTGGGCCAGGTCGGGGATGTCCGGGTGATGCTGCGTGGTCTCGCGTTCCCAGATTACCCAGTCCTGTTCCCGGATCGACTTGCTGTTCTTGGCGGCGTAAAGAGCGGCATCGGCGTTGCGGATCAGCTGTTCCGGGGCGCTGTCATCGAGCGGGTAGCGGGTCACGCCGATCGATCCGTTGGCGTGAATATCCACACCGTCTTCCAGGGAAATCGGTCGGCGGATGGTCGCGGCGATGCGCTCGAGCACGCGGGTGAGGCCGGCGTCGCTCTCGATGTCCTCGAGGATCAGCAGGAATTCGTCGCCGCCGAGCCGGGCGGCGGTATCGGTGTCGCGGATCGCCTCCTTGAGACGGGTGGCCAACGTCATCAGTATCTGGTCGCCGGCGGCATGGCCGAAGCGATCGTTGATCGGCTTGAAGTCGTCGAGGTCCAGCAGGGCGACGGCCAGCATCTGGTTGTGGCGATCGGCCCGGGCCAATGCCTTGGGCAGCTCGGCGTCGACGGCCCGCCGGTTGGCCAGATTGGTCAGCGGGTCGTGGTAGGCCAGATACGTGTTTCGTCGCTGCTCTTCGTCGAGACGGTCGCGCAGGTCGAGCTGCTCCAGGCTGCGGTTCACCAACTCGCCCAGATGGACCAGGACCTCGGTCACCTGCTGGTCAAGGTCCGATTCGGCGGCGGCGACCACCACCAGGAAGGCCCAGAGCCGATTGTCACGCGACAAGGGGATGAGCGCGGCCATCGGTGGGGTGTCGAACCAGTTGAGGGCGGCAAAGGGCGCGGCGATGCGCTCGTCGACCACCACGTTGCGGCCGGCATCGACCAGTGCGCGAGCACGGCGGATACCGTCCTCGAGTGTTCGTTCCACGTCGGCGTCGGGGCGGTCGATGATCTCGCTGTCGCCGCCAGTGGCGATCGGCGCGACGCCATGATCCACCGGGGCGACCCAGGCGCCGAGAAACAGGCCGGTCTCCACCAGTTGAGTGCAAACCACCTCCAGCATCCGCTGCTCGTCGTCGGCGAGAATCAGGGTGTCGATCTGGGCGAGCAGCGACTGCATGAGCGCCTGGTCGCGCTCAAGCCGTTCGATGCGTTCGTTCTGCCGGTGCCTCTGTTCGCCGACATCCGCATTGGGACTGCCGAACAGGTGGTCGAGGATCCGCCGCAGGGAGTCCAGCGTCCCGGTCTCGGGCAGTGGGGCGGCGAGCTCGACCGCCCAGTAGCCCGGTGGGCTGCCTTCGGGGCCAAGTGCCTGCAGGAGGACTCGATCCTCGACGTCCTCAATGATGCCATCGCCATCGGTAGCTGCCGCCGGTTCCGGTAGCAGGCTGCGGTCGAACTCGTGGCTCGCGGCCAGCAGTCGGCCTTCCTCGCTCAGGAAAACGGCGCTGCGCGCGAGTGCGGGATAGCAGGCGGCAATCGCCTCCAGCAGCATGCCGAGTGCCTCGTCACGAGGCAGCCGTTCGCCCAGTGCGCTCGCCATGGCCTCGAGTCGCTGCAGGGTGGTGGGGTGGCTCATCGACGGTGATAGGGCGCGGTTTGTCGAGGCCCGAGACCCTGCCGATGCGGCGTTGTCGACGGGGCCGCCGAAAGGGAGCTGTGTTGACGATGGCTCATGGAGTTACGAGGATCAAGGTGTCATGGGTTGGGGTCAAGTGTTCGAGCGATCGGCAAGAACCGTGGTACCGCTGCTGCGAGGAAGAGGTCCGGGCGATTCGGCGGCGTTCCGGATCTCGGCATGGCCGTGCCGGTGGCAGCCTTGGTCGTTCCTGCCTTACACTGCCCGGCGTCTTCGCCAGCCACGCCCGCATCGAGCCGCATTCAAACCACGGGGTGCCCCACATCATGACAGCCCAGTCCGCCGCGCCGCTTTCCATCGTCGTGCCGATGTTCAACGAACAGGAGAACGTCGGACCGCTGGTCGAGCGGGTCCACGAGGCGCTGGTCGAGTATACCGGAGCGTGGGAGTTGCTGTTGGTCGACGATGGTTCCTCGGACGCGACGGTTGCGCGGATCCGCAAGGCGCGTGAGGCATTCGGCACTCACGTGCGGGCGATCCCGCTGACGCGCAATTTCGGTCAGACCGCCGCCATGCAGGCAGGCATCGATCTCGCCCGCGGCGAGGTGATCGTGACCATGGACGGCGACCTGCAGAACGATCCGGTCGACATCCCGCGCATGGTCGACCGCCTGCTGCGCGAGGACCTCGATCTGGTTGCCGGTTGGCGGCGCGATCGCAAGGACGACTGGGTCCGCAAGGTCCCGTCGTGGCTGGCCAACCGGCTGATCCGGCGCCTGACCGGCGTCAACCTTCACGACTACGGCTGCAGCCTCAAGGTCTTTCGCGCCGACGTGATCAAGGGCGTGCGACTTTACGGGGAAATGCACCGATTCATCCCGGCGTGGCTTGCCACCCAGACGGCGCCCAGCCGCATCGCCGAGGAGGTGGTCACACACCATCCGCGTACCGCCGGCACCTCGAAGTACGGGCTGTCGCGGACCTTCCGCGTGATCATCGACCTGATCAGCGTCTATTTCTTCATGCGTTTCTCGGCGCGCCCGGCGCATTTCTTCGGCCTGCTCGGAACCGGCTTCGGCCTGCTCGGCGGACTGGGCATGACCTATCTGCTGGTCGAGAAGATCCTGGGGCACGATATCGGCGACCGACCGCTGCTGCTGGTCTCCATCCTGTTCATCCTGATCGGCGTGCAGATGCTGACCACGGGCGTGCTCTCGGAAATGCTGTCACGCACCTACTACGAGTCGCGCGACGTGCGCACCTACCACCTGCCGGCGCGTTTTGACCTGGCCGGCGAGAACGACGCCTTCCGCGCGCCGACGAGCCGCCCGCGTTCGGCGGCGGCTGACGAGGAGAAGTCCACGTGACCACCCATCCCGCCTTTGCCCGTGACCCGGACCCGACCACTCAGCTGGTCTGGGCGTTCGTGTTGACCGCGGCCGTGCTGCTGGCAGGCGTGTTCGCCTGGCCCGGTGCGCGCGAGTCGCTGTTCCATGTCTTCAACGCGCTGGGGGGGATCGAGGCGACCCAGCCGTTCTGGGCCGGCATCAACGCCCTGGCCGATACCTGGCTGACCCTGGGGCTGATGCTGCCGTTCGTGCTCTGGCGACCCCGGCTGGCGATCCTGCTGCTGTTCGCCGCGATCGTCGCCACCGCGATCACGCACAGTTTCAAGCCGCTTCTCGATGTGCTTCGTCCCCCCGCTGTGCTGGAGTCCGGTGCCTTCAACCTCATCGGCCATTCGATCTCCTCCGAGGCGTTTCCGTCGGGCCACACGGTGAGCGCGTTCACCTTTGCCGGTCTCTTGATCCTCGGACTGCGGCCGCGTTGGCCATGGGTGGCACTGCTGCTGGCGATGGCCTCGCTGATGGGTGTCTCGCGCATGGTCGCCGGGGTCCATTGGCCGACCGACGTGCTCGCCGGGGCGATCGTCGGCCTGGTGTCGGTGGCGGCGGCCGTCTGGCTGGTCGAACGCTGGCCGGCTGCACGTCGCGCCCGCTGGCCGGTGCCGACGGCGGTGTTCGTCTGCTCGGTTTGCGCGCTGGGTGCCCCCTGGGTCGACGTCGGGTACCCGCAGGGTGTGTGGGCCAACTGGCTGGTCGCGCTGATCGGGGTGGCGGCGCTGTTCGTCGGCACGCTGCGCTACTGGCCCGGGCGCCTGGGCCGGTCTCTTGCCCGCCGCGCGAACCGGGTCGGTTCGCGAAAAGGGTGATACCTGGACAAGGCATGTCGCAGGGATCGTCAAACCGAGGTGTCCGGGGCTATAATTCCGCCATGTCACTGATCGCCTTCGGGGTTAACCACAAGACCGCACCCGTGGACGTGCGCGAGCGGATCGCGTTCGGCCCCGATCGCGTGCACAACGCCCTCAAGGAGCTGCTTGGTGACGGCGGGGCGCGCGAGGCGGCGATCGTTTCCACCTGCAACCGCACAGAGATCTACACCCACGCCGAGTGCGTCACCGACGAACTGGTCGAGTGGCTGGCGACGTTTCACCGGATGTCGCCCGAGGCCTTGGCCCCCTACGTCTACGCGCATACCGACGAGTCGGCGATCCGGCACCTGATGCGAGTGGCCTGTGGTCTGGACTCGATGGTGCTGGGCGAGCCGCAGATCCTCGGCCAGATCAAGGACGCCTTCACGCTGGCGCAGGATGCCAACGCGCTCGGCCCGATCCTGGGGCGGCTGTTCCAGAACACCTTCGCGGTGGCCAAGCAGGTGCGCACCGACACCCAGATCGGCGCCTCGCCGGTCTCGGTGGCCTTCGCCGCCGTCAGCCTGGCCCGGCAGATCTTCGGCTCGCTGGAGGAAAAGACGGCGCTGCTGATCGGCGCCGGCGAGACCATCGAATTGTGTGCCCGTCACCTTCAGTCGGCCGGGCTCACGCGGGTGATCGTCGCGAACCGCTCGATCGAACGGGCCCACATGCTCGCCGAGCAATACGAGGGCAGCGCCATCGGTCTGGGCGACATTCCCGCCCACCTGCACCGCGCCGACATCGTGATTTCGTCGACGGCAAGCTCCCTGCCGGTGCTGGGCAAGGGCGCGGTCGAACAGGCGATCCGCGAGCGCAAGCGTCGGCCGATCTTCATGGTCGACATCGCCGTGCCGCGCGACATCGAGCCGCAGGTTGGCGAGATGCAGGACGTGTATCTCTACACGGTCGACGACCTCAAGACGGTGATCGACGAGGGCCAACGTAGCCGACGCGAGGCGGCCGAGCAGGCCGAGGAGATCATCGATGTCCAGGTCGAGCATTTCCTGCAATGGGTGCAATTGCAGACCGGTGCGGAACTGATCCGCAACTATCGACGGCGTGCCGAGGTGATGCGTGATGAAACGCTTGCCCGGGCCCGCTCGATGGTCGAATCCGGCCGCGACCCGCAGGAGGCACTCGACTATCTCGCCCGCACGCTGACCAATCGCCTGATCCACCAGCCCACCGTGGTCCTGCGTCAGGCCTGCGTCAGCGGGGATCTGGCCACCGTCCAGAGCGTCTCTCACGTGGTGGGACTCGACGAGGACGCCGAGACGCTGGCCCAGCGCGCCCTGCCGGTCGGCCAGTGGGGCAATCGCCGCCCCGGCGACGACCGCGAACGCTAGCGACCCTGTCCGACTCGCTCGCCCCGAACACGCGCCCGTCCCGTGTGCCTCTTCCAGCTTCCCCGCAATTGAACCCGTCGTTATGCATCACGCCCTGGCCGCCCGTCTCGACGCCCTGGTCGAACGTTTCGAGGAACTCACCGCGCTGCTCGCCGACCCCGAGGTGATCGGCGACCAGGAGCGGTTCCAGCGCCTGTCGCGCGAGTACGCCAAGCTCGAGGCGCTGGTGAAGAACGTCGATGCCTACCGCCGCACCGAGCGCGATCTCGCCGAGGCCCGGTCGCTCATCGAGGGCGCGGACCCGGAAATGGCGGAGATGGCCCGCGAGGAACTCGCCGAACTCGAGGCACGCCACGCGGTGCTCGATGCCGATATCGAACGCCAGTTGCTGCCCGAGGACCCCAACGACGAGGGTGACGTCTTCCTCGAGATCCGCGCCGGCGCCGGCGGCGACGAGGCGGCGATCTTCGCCGGTGACCTGTTCCGCATGTACGGCCGCTTCGCCGAGGCGCAGGGCTGGAAGGTCGAGGTGCTCTCGGCCTCCGAGGGCGAGCACGGTGGCTACCGCGAGCTGATCTCGCGGGTCAGCGGCGAGGGCGTCTACGCCTGGCTCAAGTTCGAATCGGGCGCCCACCGGGTCCAGCGCGTGCCGGTGACCGAGACCCAGGGGCGCATCCACACGTCGGCGGCTACCGTGGCGGTCATGCCGGTGATCCCCGCCGCCGAGGCCCCGGAGATCAACGCCAGCGACCTGCGTGTCGACACCTTCCGAGCCTCGGGCGCCGGCGGCCAGCATGTCAACAAGACCGACTCGGCCATCCGCATCACCCATCTGCCCACCGGCACCGTGGTCGAGTGTCAGGAGGAGCGATCCCAGCACAAGAACCGCGCCCGGGCGATGGACCTGCTGGCGGCAAGACTGGCCGACGAGGCGCGCCGCGAGCAGGCCGAGACGACGGCCGCCAACCGCAAGGCCCTGGTGGGCAGCGGCGATCGCTCCGATCGCATCCGTACCTACAACTTCCCGCAGGGCCGGGTGACCGACCACCGCATCAACCTGACCGTGCACCAGCTCGACAAGATTCTCGACGGCGACCTGGCCCAGGTGCTGGCGCCGCTGCGCCAGGCCGATCAGGCCGCGCAGCTCGAGGCGCTGGCACAGGACACCGCGTGACACCCGACGCCGGAATCCGACCCCGCGAGTATCGGGGCGACCAATCGAAAAACGACGCGACGATCGATTCGATCCTGCGCGACGGCGCCGATCGCATCGCGGCCGGGCGCGGTTGCGAGCGCTCCGAGGCACTGTTCGAGGCCCGCCTGCTCGCCCAGCATGTCACGGGGCTGGACACCACCGGGCTGATGCTTGCGGGTGACCGGCCGCTGGCCGCCGAGTCGCGCGCGGCGCTCGAAGGGCTTTGCGCCCGGCGCGCGGCGGGCGAACCGGTGGCCTACCTGGTCGGCGAGCGTGGCTTCTGGCGACACCGCTTTCGTACCGCGCCGGGGGTGCTGATTCCGCGCCCGGACACCGAGGTGCTGGTCGAGTGGGCGCTGGAAAGGCTGCCGGAGGGGGCGCTCCGCCGTGTCCTCGATCTGGGCACGGGCACGGGCGCGATCGGCCTGTCGATCGCCGCCGAGCGGCCGATGGCCGAGGTGCACGCCGTCGATCGCAGCCCAACGGCGATACGCCTGGCTGCATCGAATCGCGTCTTCATGACCGAGCAGGGCAGTCCCGTCTCCATGGGCCTCTGGCAGGGTGACTGGTTGTCTGCGGTGGCCCCGGGATCGATCGACCTGGTCGTCAGCAACCCGCCATACATCGCCGCCGACGACCCGCACCTGGGGCGTGGCGACGTGCGCCACGAGCCGGTCGAGGCCCTGGTGGCCGAGGAGGCAGGGCTGGCCGACTACCGGCGGATCGTCGAGCAGGCACGGCAGGCGCTCAACCCGGGTGGCTGGCTGTTGTTCGAGCACGGCCACGAGCAGGCCGAAGCGGTCGCCGCCTTGCTCGCCCAGGCGGGGTTCGAGGCGGTCGAGACACGCCTGGACCTGGCCGGCCGGCCACGCGTTACCGCCGGGCGGTGTCCCGGCTGAACATCGGCAATGGCGGGACACCCGCCCTTCTTGGTTCGCCTTGCCAACTGCGCTAGTCTTGCTTTAGCGACAGCCCAAGAAAGGGCGGGCGAACGTGGGGCGCCGACATGGAAGACAAGCAACTGATCAAGATGCACGAAATCTGGTTTCGTGGTCCGCACCAGGAAGGTGAACCGGCACGCGCCGCGGAGGCGTTCGCGCGGTGGTTGCCCGGGGTGATTGCCGCCCGGCGTCGCGGGCCGCTGTGCCTGGAAGTGGAATACGACCTGACCGGGATCTGTCTCAAGTCGATTCGCCAGGCGCTGCAGGCCGGCGGCTTTCACCTCGATGCCGCGTTGCTTGAAAAGCTAAAGTGCGCCCTGGTCGACTACACCGAGCAGAATCAGCGTGAGGCACTCGGCCTGGATGGATGCAACCTGCCGCTGCAGAAGTACCGGCCGACCGGCGAGGCGGGCCTGATGCGCGATCGACCCGCCGACGAGACGGGCGAGCAGGTCGATGACCCATGGCGGCACTACCTGTAAGGTAACCGACTCGACCGGTTCGACTCGGTCACGCCCAACCAAACGATCCATTCCGGCTCTCATGCCCGGCCACCGGCCGGGCATTTGCGTTCCGGGTTCGCAGGAAATCGGCAAGGCACATGAAAGACGAACAACTGTTGCGCTATGGGCGCCACATCATGCTCGACGGACTCGACTACGAGGGTCAGCAGCGCCTGCTCGAGGCACGCGTATTGATCGTGGGGCTGGGCGGGCTCGGCTCGCCGGTGGCCCTCTACCTCGCCGCAAGCGGGGTGGGCGAACTGCACCTGGCGGATTTCGACCGGGTCGATCTGTCCAACCTGCAACGCCAGGTCGTCCACGATCAGTCGCGGGTGGGGCAGAGCAAGGTCGATTCGGCCTGCGCGCGCCTGGGCGAGATCAACCCCGAGGTGCGGCTGGTGCCGATCGAGGCGCGCTTGGAGGGCGAACGCCTGGCCGAGGCGGTGGCGGGCGTCGACCTGGTGGTCGATTGCTCGGACAACTTCGAGCTGCGCTTTGCGCTGAACGCCGCCTGCGCCTCGCAGCGCGTGCCGCTGGTCTCGGGTGCGGCGATCCAGTGGACCGGTCAGGTGACGGTCTTCGATCACCGCGAGCCGGACGCGCCGTGTTATCGCTGCCTGTACCGGGAGGAGGGCGAGGACGAGCTGCGTTGCGCCGAGACCGGGGTGCTTTCGCCGCTGGTGGGCATGATCGGCAGCCTGCAGGCCGCCGAGGCGATCAAGGTACTGGCCGGCGCCGGGCGGCCGCTGGTGGGCCGGCTGGCCCTGTTCGACCTCAAGGACGCCGAGTGGCGCACCGTCAAATACCGACAGGACCCGGCCTGCCCTGTGTGCGCCCCGCGTCGCGGCGGTTGATCAGTCCGCCGAGTCGGCCGGGGTTTTGGCC
>NZ_JBKHFB010000052.1:0-12913 GCF_046540515.1 Guyparkeria sp. | reverse complement strand
AGCGCCGAGAAACGCTGCCCCGCCAGCCAGACCTCGCCGTCGCTTGGCTGGTCGAGGCCCGCCAGCAGGGAGAGCAGGCTCGACTTGCCCGCCCCCGAGGCACCGACGATCGCGATGCGCTCGCCGGCATGGATGGCGAGATCGATCCCGCGCAGCACCTCGACGTTGAGGCTGCCTTCGCGGAAGGTGCGGGTAAGCCCCTTCGCCTCGAGCACCAGGCGAGGGGTTTCGGCTCGATCGGTCATAACGGAGTGCCTGGGTGGTTCCCTGTCTGTTGCGTCAAGGGATTATTCATAACGGAGCGCCTGGGCCGGCTGCACCCGGGAGGCGCGCCACGCCGGGTAGAGCGTGGCGAGGAACGAGAGCGCGAAGGCCATCAGGCCGATCAGCCCCACGTCGCCCCAGTCGAGCCGCGAGGGGACCTCGCTGATGTAGTAGACGTCCGCCGGCATGAACTGGGTTCCGGCAAGGTTCTCGATCCAGGGCACGATCACGTCGATGTTCTCGGCGATCAGCACGCCCACGCCCACGCCCACCAGCGTGCCTACCAGGCCGATCACCACCCCGGTGATGATGAAGATCATCATGATCGAACCGGGGCTGGCGCCGAGCGTGCGCAGGATGGCGATATCGCCCTGCTTGTCGGTGACCAGCATCACCAGGGTGGAGACGATGTTGAACGCGGCCACCGCCACGATCAGCGACAGGATGATGAACATCACCGTTCGCTCGATCTGGATGGCGCGAAAGAAGTTGGCGTTCGACTGGGTCCAGTCCTGAGCCACGTAGGGATAGCCCAGTCGCTGGTTGAGATCCCGCGCCACGGCGGGGGCGCCGAAGATGTCGTCGAGCTTCAGGCGCAGTCCGGTCACACCGTCGCCGGTGCGGAACAGGGCCTGGGCGTCGGCCATGTGGATCATCGCCGTGCCACGGTCGTACTCGTACATGCCGACCTCGAACACCCCGACCACCGTGAAACGGCGCTGGCGCAACATGCCGCCCACCGGCGTCACCGCGACGTCGGCGCTGATCAGCATCAGCCGGTCACCCACCTCGACGCCCAGCGACCGGGCCAGGGCCGACCCCAGCACGATGCCGAACTCGCCGGCCTCGAGCGCCTCGACCTCGCCCTCGGCCATGTGCTCGCCGATGTCGGTCACCGGCGCCTCGCGCCCGGGCTCGATACCGCGGATGATCGCCCCGGACACTTCCTCCGAGGCCGACAGCATGCCCTCGGCCTGCACGTAGGGCGCCACCGCCTGCACCGACGGGTTGCCCTCGATCCGCTCGGCGACCGCCTGCCAGTCACGCAGCGCCTCGCCACGCTCGCTCACGGTCACGTGGGCGGTCATGCCGAGGATGCGCTCGCGCAGCTCGTCCTGGAAGCCGTTCATCACCGAGATCACCACGATCAGGGCGGTGACGCCCAGGGTGATACCGATGATCGAGGTGGCCGAAATGAACGACACGAACCGGTTGCGTCGTTTGGCGCGCGTATAGCGCAACCCGATCATCCATTCGAATGTCCGCCGCATGCAGGCCCCTGAAACACTGTGGTTGAAGAAAGGCGCAGTCTAAACCGCCCACCGTCGAGCTGTCGCACGGCGCGCGCCGCTTGCAGCCAACGGCTGCCTGAAGCAGACTAACGGCAACCGTGTCGCACCGCCCCCGCCCCGCCAGATCGGGCGGCCGGGCCGCCCGGCCCAGGCGTCGTCAATGCCCGGCCCGCCGGCGTCAGCAGCCGCCGCTGGCGGGACACGGCAGACGATCATTCAGGGAACGAGTCATCAATGCAAGACAAGGAGCCCATCATGACCTCGCTGACGCAACTCGGCCGACCGCTGGCCGCCGTCCTGCTGGCGCTCGCCGGCATGCTAGCCGCCCCCTCCTCCTTCGCCCAGGCCGACGACCAGCCTTCCTCGGTCCACGGCATGACCCAGGAACAGGTCATCGCCCGCTTCGGCGAACCGGAGCATCGCCACGCCCCCGTGCCCCCTCGCGGGGAGCACCCCACGCCGCCGATCACGCGCTGGGATTACGCCGATTTCAGCATCTTCTTCGAAAAGAACATCGCCCTGCACCGGGTCGAGCACGGGAAATTCCCGCCAGAGTGACTACACTCCCGACACGAACCTGGATCAACGCGCTCTACCGGAGGAGGCCGTAATGACTGCCAACGTGGGAATGATCGACAAGTGGTTGCGCATCGTGGTCGGCGTGCTGCTGATCGCCCTGGCGCTGTTCGACGTGATCGGCTGGTGGGGCTACATCGGCATCATTCCGCTGGCCACGGGCGTGATCAACTTCTGCCCGGTCTACAAGCTGATCGGGATGGACACGCTGGGTGGCGGTTCCGGCAAATCCGGAAACGGCTCGGCCTGACCGCAACGGCGGCGATCGGCGACAACCTCCTCCGCATGGGCCGAGCCGGCTGACCGCCGATCGACAAATACGCCCCGCCACCGCCATGTCCGAGTGGAGCGGGGCGTTCCCGTGTCCGCTCACCCCATCGCTGAATCATGGCCCTCATGGAACGTAACCGACACCGCTGGCTGCTCGGGCTGCTGCTCCTGTTGCCGGGGGCCGTCAGCACACCCCTATGGGCCGCTCCACCCGCCCCGGCGGAGCATGAGTTGCCGGGCACCATCGACGAGGCCTCCGGGCTGGCGCGGTCCGACCAGCATGCCGCGTTGCTCTGGACGCACAACGACAACATCAACGATCCCGGCTCCATGCAGCGCGTCACCCCGCTCGTGCACGGCATCGACCACAAGGGCCGATGGCTGCTGAGCCTGGAACTGGACGGGGTCGTCCAGCGCGACTGGGAGGCGATCGAAAGCACCCGTCTCGGTGGATCGCCCGGCCTGATTGTGGCCGACACCGGCGACAACCGCGACAGCTGGCCGGACTACGTGCTGTGGTTCCTCGACGAGCCGGAGGAGATTCCCCCGTCGGCAAATACCCTCTCCGTAACGCCGACCCACCTGCTGCGTTTTCGCTACCCGGATGGCCCGGCCGATACCGAAGCCATGGTGGTCGATCCGCATGGCGACCGGGTTCTGCTGCTCACCAAGCGCGAAAACCCGCCACGCCTGTTCGCCCTGCCCCTCTCGGCACGTCAGGCGTTTCCCGACGAGGGCGGCCCGCGCGAGCGGCTTGCCAGCGCCGATGTGCATGAGGCACGTCTGCTCGGCTCGATGGGCGGCCTGGCACCCACCGATCCGATCAACTGGCTGCTATCACCGCTGACCGGCCGCCAGACCAGCCTGCCCACCGGAATGGCGCTGTCGCCCGACGGCCGCCTGCTGGTGGTGCTGACCTACTCGTCGCTGTATTTCTTCCGGCGCGACGTGGGCGAACGCTGGGACGAGGCCATTCGCCGCCCGGTCGCCTCGCGCTCGCTGCCACGCATCGATCAGTGGGAAGGTGTCGCGTTCGGACGGAACGACCAACGGTTGCACATCGTGCGCGAAGGCACCGGCCCGGGAACCCTGCTTCAATTGGAGGTGCCGGAAGCGGCTCGCATGAAGCGCGAACCACAGACCACCACGGACGGGAGCCCGACTGAATCCGGTGCCGAGGGAGGCGACCATGACTGAAACCATTCGGCAACACGTCTACGTCAGCGGACACGTACAGGGCGTGTTCTTCCGCGACTTCACCCGCCAGCAGGCTCAGGCGCTGGGAGTGACGGGCTGGGTCCGCAACCTTGCCGACGGGCGAGTCGAGGCAGTGCTGGAAGGCAGGCCGGACGCGATCGACAGGATTTTGCAACGCCTACGGGAAGGACCGCCTCGGGCGCGTGTCGACGACCTGGCCGGCTTCGTGGAGCCAGCCGAGGGCCTCGCCGATTTCCAGGTGCGTTGATCGGTTCCGGCATCCCATGGGCAAGGGCACCGGAGAATGTCCAAAAAAGGAAAAACCCCGGCAATGCCGGGGTTTTATCGTCAATGCTCCACTACCCCGGGCATCACTTGGCCATGGCGGCCTTGAAAACCTCGGTCCACGAGTCGTTCATTTCCATCTCGTGGACCACGCCGCGCGATGTTTGCTTGCCATCCTCGAGCGCGACCTCATGGAGCAGCGCCTTCTGCTGCTTGGGATCGATGGTCAGGGCATTGAGGTTGTCCTTGCCGGCGAGGTACTCGGCGATCTCCGCGTGTTCGGCGGCAGCCTTCTCCAGCATCTTCGGCGCCCAGACGGCGACGTGCAGGACGATGCGCCCTTCGTAGTCGGCATCGGCCAGCGCCTTGAGGGTGGCGGTGACCATCGCCTGGTTCTCTTCCGGCGCGATCTCGCCACCGAAGGCCAGCACGACCGCCTCCTTGTCCAGCAGGGGCTCGATGGCCTCGGCCGCCCCTTTGGCGTCCTTCAGGGCCGCGCTGGAGAGCACATCGTTGTCACGGTTGTGGGCCACCGCCTCGCCGGCGATCGCCCCGCCGAGGGTCGCGCAGATCGACGAGCGGTTCTGCGCGATACCCACGGTGTGCACGTCCAACTCCTTGGTCAGGGCCAATCCCAGCGCCTGGCCGGTATAGGCCCGCAGAACGTACTGGTCCCCCATGGTGGCGGCGGTGACCGAACCGGTTCCGGCGATACCCACGGTCAGGGCGGCGGCAATCAGGCTGCGTTTCATGCGAAATCTCCTGTGACTGAGACAAGTTATCGATGGATAAATAACTCTAATTCAGGATCAGCATAGTCGCTCTCCGGCGAAACACAAGCCTATGGGTTCCCAAGATATTGCCCTTCCCGGCAGGCATCGCCGGAACCGGTTCGTTCCACGCCAACTCATCAACCGGCCAGCTGCGCTCCGGCCAGCAGCAACTGGTAAACACCGAAGGCGACAACCATGCCGCCGGCTACCCGACGCACCCAGGCCCGACGCACGAACGCCGACAACTGCCCGGCGAACGCACCCATCGCGAGCAGGTTGGGCAACGTGCCCAGGCCGAATCCCAGCATCAGCAATGCCCCCTGCAACGGCCCACCTGCCGACAGCGCCCAGATCAGCACGCTGTAGACCAGTCCGCAGGGCAGCCAGCCCCAGACCAGCCCGAGGCCAAAGGCCTGCGTGGGCGTGGTCACCGGCATCAGGCGCCGCCCGATCGGCTCGATGAAACGCCACAGCCGCGATCCCGCCTGCTCTATCCGGGTCAGTCCGAACCACCAGCCGCCCACGTACAGCCCCATCATCACCATGAACAGCCCGGCGATGACGAGCAGCACCAGCTGGGCCTGCTGCATCGGCACCAGCGACAGCCCCAGCAGCCCGATCGCCCCGGCGATGGCGCCGGCGAGCGTGTAGGAAGTGATCCGGGCGAAGTTGTAGGCGAGCAGGTAGGGAAACAGACGGCCGAAGCCTTCGCGCTTCTCGGCGGGCAAACCGAACGTCAGCGCCCCGACGATGCCACCGCACATACCGACGCAATGCACGCCGCCGAAGAACCCGACGGCCATGGCGGCAAAGAAACTGACGTTTTCCGGCATGCGGCAACCTCTGCGTGAATGCGTGTGCGGCCCGGGCCATCAAGCGGACGCCCGGCCTCTGTCCATCGCTGTGACGATCCGGTCGACGGCATCTCGTACAATGGGCCGAATGAGCCAATCCGTCGACAGCGCCGACCCGGCGAGCATTCTCGCGTATATCAACGCCAATCGCGATCACCTGGCCCTGCGTCATCTGCCACAGATCGACCGGCAACTGCGCCGGCTGGAGGAAGGCGAGCCCGACGAGGCCGCCCTGCACCGGCTGCTCGACCTCGTGACCACGGCGGCCGACGAGGTCGCCGCGCGCGAGGCGCTGGCGATCGACATCGCCTACCCCGAGAGTCTGCCGGTCTCCGGGGCGCGCGAGGAGATCGTGGCGGCCATCGAGGCACACCCGGTCACCATCGTGGCCGGCGAGACCGGCTCGGGGAAGACCACCCAGATCCCCAAGATGCTGCTCGAGCTCGGCCACGGCCGGCGCGGACTGATCGGTCACACCCAGCCGCGCCGGATCGCCGCGCGCAACGTCGCCCGGCGACTGGCCGAGGAACTCGACGAAGGCCCGAACGGGGGCGACGGGCGCACGGCCGTGGGCTACAAGGTGCGCTTCTCCGACCAGACCCGGCCCGACTCGCGCGTGGCGGTGATGACCGACGGCCTGCTGCTCGCCGAGCTGGGCCGCGATCGCGATCTGCTGCGCTACGACGCGCTGATCATCGACGAGGCCCACGAGCGCAGCCTCAACATCGATTTCCTCCTGGGCGTGATGAAACGCCTGCTCGCGCGCCGACCGGAGTTCCGGCTGGTGATCACCTCGGCGACCATCGACCCGGAGCGCTTCGCCGAGCACTTCGCCGACGAGCGTCACGGCCGCCCGCCGATCATCTCGGTCAGCGGCCGCGGCTACCCGGTCGAGGTGCGCTACCGCCCCCCCGAGGCCGATCGCGACGAGGAACTGGGCTCGACCATCGCCCGCGGCGTGATGCACGCGGTCGACGAGCTGGTCCACGAGGGACCGGGCGATATCCTGGTGTTCCTGCCCGGCGAGCGCGAGATCCGCGAGACCGAGCGCCAGCTCTCGCGCCACGGCCTGAGAAACACCGAGATCCTGCCGCTCTACGCGCGCCTGTCGGCGGCCGACCAGCAGCGGGTGTTCGCCCCGCACGCCGGACGACGCATCGTGCTGTCGACCAACGTCGCCGAGACCTCGCTGACCGTGCCGGGCATCCATTACGTGATCGACTCGGGCGTGGCGCGCATCAGCCGTTACCACCCGCGCGCCCGGCTGCAGAAGCTCGGCATCGAGCCGATCTCGCAGGCCTCGGCCAACCAGCGCGCCGGGCGCTGCGGGCGGATCGCCCCGGGCGTGTGCATCCGCCTCTACGAGGAGGAGGACTTCGAGTCGCGCCCGGCCTTCACCGACCCGGAAATCCTGCGCAGCAACCTCGCCTCGGTGCTGCTGCAGCTCGATGCCTTGAAGCTCGGCCGCGCCGAGGACTTCCCGTTCATCGAGCCGCCGGAACCCCGCCAGCTGGCCTCGGCGCGCAAGCACCTGTTCGAGCTGCGGGCGCTCGACGAGCGCGGTCGGCTGACCGAGATCGGCCGCCGCCTCGCGCGCCTGCCGATCGACCCGACCCTGGGCCGGATGATCGTCGCCGCCCGCGAGCATGGCGACCGGGCGACCGAGGACATGCTGGTGGTCGCCGCCTTTCTCGCCATCCAGGACCCGCGCGAGCGCCCGTCCGAGGCCCGCGGCGCGGCCGATGCCGCCCACCGCGAGTTCGCTCTGGCCGACTCGGATTTCGCCAGCGCGCTGGCGCTGTGGTCGGCCTGGCACGAGGTGCGCCGCCACAAGAGCCGCCGGCAGGCGCGCCAGTGGGCGATGAAACGCTATCTGAACGCCAACCGCCTGACCGAGTGGCACGATCTGGTCGGCCAGCTGCGCGGTTCGGTCGACGAGATGTTCCGCATCCGCCTGCCGGAGTTCGAACCGATCGCGATGCCGGACAAGCCCGAGGAGGGCGAGAAGCAGAAGCTCCCCGCCGCGCTGGCCGGGCGCATCGAACAATTGCACCAGGCGGCGCTTGCCGGCCTGCTCGACCACGTCGGCATGCGCGATCCCGCCCCGCCGAAGAGCTACCAGCAGGCCGCCGGCGACCATCGCGGCAAGAAGCGCCGCGCGCCGACGGTGTACCTGGGCGCGCACAACCGGCGCTTCTACCTGTTCCCCGGCTCGGTGACCGTCAAGGCCCAGCCCAAGTGGATGATGGCCGCCGAGATCGTCGAGACCTCCAGGGTCTTCGCACGCGTGAACGCGCCGATCAACCCACGCTGGCTCGAGCCGATGGCCGGTCACCTGGTCACCCGCGAGCACAACGAGCCCACCTGGGATGCCAAATCCGGCCGGGTGACGGCCTTCGAGACCGTGCGCCTGTTCGGCCTGCCGATCGTCACCAAGCGCCGGGTCGACTTCGGCGCGATCGACCCGGTCGCCGCGCGCGACGTCTTCATCCGCCGCGCGCTGGTCGAGGGGGATTTCGAATCCGCGGAACCGTTCTGGCAACACAACCAGGCGCTGATCGAGGAGATCCGCACGCTCGAGGCCAAGCTGCGCCGCCCGGCCTTCCTGGTCGACGACCAGGCGCTCTACGACTTCTACCAGGCCCGCATCCCGGCCGAGGTCACCGACGCGCGCAAGCTCAATCACTGGATCAAGGACGACCGCGCCGCGGCGGCCAGCCTCGAACTGACCCGCGACGATCTCCTCGCCACCGAGCCCGACGACCGTCGCCTGGCCGAGTTGCCGGATCACTGGCAGGCCGGCCGCTACCGCCTGAAACTCGCCTACCACTTCGCCCCCGGCGAGCCGGACGACGGCGTGAGCCTGCACGTGCCGCTCGGCCTGCTCGGCGCGCTCGACGTCGCGCCCACCACGCACCTGGTGCCGGGCCTGCGCCGCGAGAAGATCGAGGCGATGATCCGGGCGCTGCCCAAGGCCGAGCGCCGCCATTTCGTCCCGGCCCCCAGCTTCGCCGAGGCGGTCGAGGAGCGCATCACCGACACCGACATCCCGCTCTCGCAGGCCGTGGCCGACGAACTGCGCCGCATGACCGGCCACGAGGTGGACCCCGCCCTGCTCGACGAGACGAAGCTGGCCGATCATCTGCGCATGCGATTCGTCGCCGTCGACGAGAACGGCGAGCCGGTCGACGCCGACCGCGACCTGAATGCCCTGCGTGGCCGGCAGGCGCAGCGCGCCCAGGAGGCATTCAACCAGCGCAGCAAGCACCGCCTCGAGGACCACCGGGCGACCGAGTGGGATTTCGACGAGCTGCCGGACACGCTCACCATCGAGAGCGCCGGCGCGCAAGTGGAGGCCCACCCGGCGCTGGTGGACCGTGGCGATCACGTCGCGATCGAACTGATCGACGATCCCGAACGCGCCCGACTGGTCCACGAGGCCGGTGTCGTTCGATTGATGCTGCTCGCCCGCGCCCAGATGGCCCGCCAGGCCGAATCCGACCTGCGCGGCGACCGCTCGCTGGACACCGTGCGCCTGCACTACAGCCGACTGAAGTCACCCCGGCCGATTCCCGCCGAGGGCATGCAGCCACCGAAACGCGCCGACCGTGCCTTCGACCAGGAGCTGATCTTCCGCGCCGCCCGGGAGCTGGCCGTCGACGGCCAACCGCCGATTCGCGATCCCGACACCTTCCGCCAGCGCCTGGCCTGCCTCGATGGCGAGCTGCCGACCGAGGCCATGACACTCGCCCAGCGAATCAAGACCATCCTCGAGCAGCAGCACCGCCTGCGCCGCCAGCTGAGCGGTCGTCTGCCACTGTCGGTGATCGAGGCGGCCAAGGAGATCGGCGACCAGCTCGACCTGCTGATCCATCCCGGGATGATCTGGCTGGCGTCCGACGAGCGCCTCACCAGCCTCCCACGCCACATCGAGGGCGCGGAAAAGCGACTGGAGAAGACCGAACGTCAGCCGGAGCGCGACCGGATGCTGCGCGTACAGTTCGCCCCGCTCGCCGAACAGGTCAGGAACCGGCTGATGAAGGGCAGACCGGACCTGGTCGAGTGGCAACGACGCGAGGCGCTGCTCGACCTGCTCGAGGGCCACCGCCTGGCGGTCTTCGCCCAGGAACTGGCCGGCAAGGGCGCACCCAAGGCCAAGGATGTCGAGGCCGCGCTGCAGGACGGCTGACAATGGCGAAACCGGCCGCCCGGCAACTGGTCTATATAGATTGGTGAAGCGAGATTCGGGGGTGGCGAGAATGCGCGAGACGATGCGGAAACGGCTGCTGACATTAACGCTCTGCGCCTCTGCCGGCCTCGTGGCAAACGGCCCGGCCGTCGGGCAGGAGGGCGAGACGGTCTACAAGTGCATCCACTCGGATGGCCGCATCGTCTACTCCGACCAGCCCTGCACCGGCGCGACCACCGAGGGGCTGAACGGCACGATGGAAATCCAGACCATCACCGCCCCGCCACCTGGCCGCGGCGGCGAGGCGGCGCGCGAGGGCATCAGGCAGATCGCCGAGGAATACGACGAACGTCAGGAGGCCGAGCGCAAGGCGCGCCAAGAGGCCGAACGCCGTGAGCTGGAACGCCGTCTGTCCAACCCGGAGGTAGTCGTGATCGCCCCGTGGCACAACGGGCCTGGCCATTACCGAGACGGCTACCCGCGCGGCGACCACCGATCGCCCCTCTACGATCGCTACCGTGATCCGGCGCATGGCGGCATGCGGTTGGACGACGAGGGTTTCTCGTTCTGGTACGACAGTGGCCGACGCTTTCCGCACCGACCGCCCGACCACAAGCACCCGCCGCACCGACCGCCCGACGGCGACCGCCGCCATCGTGACCCGTATTCCAGCGATGGTCGCCCGATCGAGGAACCGGGCTATTCGGGGCGCTACCCGGGGGGATTCCCGGGCTACCGGTAGGGCCGGTCCGAGAGGACGACGGGACGTGCCGCTACCGCCTCGAATCTGCGACAATCCCGCGCCCATCCACGGTTGAATCAGGCAATCCCCTCATGCAGGCGCATATCTTCAAGAGTCGCAAGAACCCCGACATGTACCTGTTCGTACGCGAAGGGCAGGACATGGAGCAACTCGACCCAATGGTGCGCGAGCGCCTGGGCGAGCTCGAGTTCGTCATGGCGCTGGACCTATCGGAAGAGCGGCAGCTGGCGCGTACCGACACTGCCACCGTACGCGACCACATCGAGAAGCTGGGCTTTCACCTGCAGATGCCGCCGAGCGCCGAGAACTGGGCCCACTGGGACAACCTCAAGGCGGGCATCCGCGCCGGCAAGCCGAAGCCGGAATAACGCCGGCCCGGCGGGAGATCAGAGCGCGGCGATCTCGTGCAATCGGTCGAAATCGAGCGGCAAGCCGTTGTGTGCGACGAACATCGGGTTGAGCAGCGAATCGCGGGTGTTGTAGTGCAGCGGGCGGCCGGAAAGGTCGGTCAGATGCCCACCTGCCGCTTCCAGCACGCACTGCGAGGCGGCCGTGTCCCATTCCGAGGTCGGCCCGAGGCGCGGGTAGAGATCGGCCTTCCCCTCGGCCACCAGGCAGGTCTTGAGCGAGCTGCCGCAGCGCACCACCCGCGCCTCGGCGCCCGGGCGGGAGAAGGTCTCGATCAGGTGCATTTCTCGCCGACTGGCATGTGACCGAGACAGCGCCAGGGTGGGCGGGTCGGCGGGGGTTCGCACCTGAATGGGGCCGGGCTGGTCGTGGTAGCGCCAGGCGCCCTGCCCGCGAATCGCCGCGTATTCGAGATCGACAGCCGGGGCGAGCACGACGCCGAGCACCGGCAGGCCAGCATCGATCAAGGCGATATTGACGGAGAATTCACCGTTGCGCTTGACGAACTCGCGCGTGCCGTCGAGCGGGTCGACCAGCCAGTAGCGCTGCCAGCCGCGCCGCTCGCGCCAGGGCGGCGCACGCCCTTCCTCGGTGAGGATCGGCCAGCCACTCCCCAGACCCTCGAGGCGCTCGGCGATCAGGTGATTGGCGACCAGGTCGGCCTCGGTCACCGGCGAGGCGTCCGCCTTGTGCTCGACCTCGAAATCCTTCCGGTAGACCGCCATGATGGCGCGCCCCGCCGCGGAGGCAATCGCCCGTACCTCGTCGAGCAACAGCCGGTCGACCCCGACCGGTGCCCCGGCCTCAAGATGGTTGTCCATGTCGTTCACGCCGCTCCTTCCCGTTCGCGTTGCTGCCGGTACGCCCGCACCAGGAACATGGCGGCCAGCGACCGGGCCTCGGAGCAATCACCCGAGGCGGCAAACTCGTCGAGTTCGGCCATCGGCAGAAAACTCACTTCCAGCGGCTCGGGTTCGTCGCCCGGCAAATGGGCCTCGTGCAGCGACTCGGCCAGCACCAGGTGGGTCCGCTGCCCGGAATACGTCGGCGCCATGGTCAACTCGTTGAGCCGGGTCAGGTTCCGCGCTCCAAAACCGGCCTCCTCCATCAGTTCCCGATTGGCGGCCTCCACCGGCGTTTCCCCGGCATCGATCCGTCCTTTCGGCAGACCCAACTCGTAGCGCTCGGTGCCGCAGGCGTACTCGCGGATCAGGACGAACTCGTCGCCGGCCGTCAAGGCCGCCACGATCACCGCGCCATTGGCACTGCCCTTGAGGCGTTCGAACTGCACCTCGGCGCCATTGGCAAAGCGCAGATCCACGCCTTCGACCCGAAACAGGCGCGTTTCGGCCAGCGGGCGGATCGCCTTGATGGTGGGTGGGGCGTTCGGGGGCATGAATGGCCTTGTTCGGGTGACGGTTGACGCCGGGGGCGTGCGTCCATTGTAGCCGACTCGACCGGCTTGCCTGCCCCAGGAAAAGGCGCGATTCGATTCATGTGATTCATGACGATGGCTCATGAACAGGCCTTGCCTTTGCGCGCGCATTTGCAAACAATGCGCCCCGACGTCAGAGGTGGTGCCCCGGCCATGGGTCGCGGGCACTGAAACAGGGAAACAGGTCCAAGGCCTGTGCTGCCCCCGCAACGGTAGGTGGTGACGTCGGCATCGAGATGCCACTGGCCTTCGGAGGCCGGGAAGGCGATGCCGGTAGACCACGAGCCCGGAGACCGGCCTCTGATCGGTTTTCCCGACCTGCGGTGGGCTGGTCGGCAAGCGACAACGGAACCATGACCATTCGCACCCCTGCCCGACACCCGTCCCTGATCGCGGGCCTGCTCTGCCTCACCCCCCTGTCCACCCTGGCCGACGACGACCGCCTGGGCACCATCAACATCACCGCCGCCCGCGAGGCACCGGCCGAGGCCCCGGCCATGCCGGAGACCGTGATCAACCGCGACGAGATCGACCGTAGCCAGGCACGCTCGGTCGAGGACCTGCTGGCCGGACGGGCCGGCCTGAACGTGACCAACCTGGGCGGGCC
>NZ_JBKHFB010000051.1:0-12975 GCF_046540515.1 Guyparkeria sp. | reverse complement strand
TGCGCCCCGCGTCGCGGCGGTTGATCAGTCCGCCGAGTCGGCCGGGGTTTTGGCCACGGTTTTGACCGGGGTTTCGGCTTCGCTCGGGGCTTCGGCCAGCGTACGGGCCACGTCGCGTACCAGTTGCGGGCCGCGGTAGATCAGTCCCGTGTAGACCTGCACCAGGTCGGCCCCGGCCCGGATCTTTTCCAGCGCGGCCTCGCCCGAATCGATGCCGCCGACACCGATGATGGGGAAGCCCTCGGGCAGGCGCTCGCGCAACGCGGCGATGACGGCGGTGGAGCGCTCGCGTACCGGCCGGCCGCTGAGGCCGCCGGCCTCGTCTGCCTGCGGCAGCCCGGAGACCAGGGGGCGCCCGATGGTGGTGTTGGTGGCGATCACCGCGTCGATCCCGTGGGCGACCAGGGCGTCGACCAGCGCCGGGAACTGGGCATCCTCGATGTCCGGGGCGATCTTGATCGCCAGCGGCACGTGCCGGCCGCTTTCCTCGCGCAGGCGCTCGCGTTCCTCGGTCAGGCCGGCGAGCAGGGCGGTGAAGGCCTCGCCGCCCTGCAGATTGCGCAGGTTCGCGGTGTTGGGCGAGGAGATGTTGATCGTGACGTAATCGGCCTGCCCGTAGACCGCGGCAAGGCCGGCGCGGTAATCGTCCAGTGCCGCCTCGATCGGCGTGTCGAAGTTCTTGCCGAGGTTGATGCCGAGCGGCACGCTACGCGGCGCGCGTTCGATGTTCGCCAGCGCCGATTCCACCCCGTCGTTGTTGAAGCCCATGCGGTTGATCAGGGCCTCGGCGTCGGTCAGCCGGAACAGGCGCGGGGCGGGGTTGCCCGGCTGGGGGCGCGGCGTGAGCGTGCCCACCTCGATGAAGCCGAAGCCCAGGCAGGACAGCCCCGCGATGTGCGCCGCGTTCTTGTCCAGCCCGGCGGCCAGCCCCACCCGGTTGGGAAACTCCAGTCCCATCATCGTCACTGGGTCGTCGGGTACCCCGCGCCGTTGCATGCCGCACCAGGGCGAGTGGGCGGCCAGGTCCAGCAGTCCGAGGGTGACACGATGGGCCGTCTCGGGGTCGAGACGGAACAGCAGCGGGCGAAGCAGGGGATACAGGTCCATGAAGCGTGTTTCTGCAGGCGGTGGGCCGTCGGCCGGGTCGACCGAAAGCGCCATTGTAACGAGATTCGGCGGGCGGGGGCGTCGGTGCCCGCGCGACGGTTGATATACTCCCGCGCCAGCGCCGAAAACGCTACACGTTCGCCACGAGACCGACGACCATGCTCGATTCCCGCCGCTTTCACCTGTTCGTCCTCGCCGTCGCCGTGGCGATCGGCTACGTCTGGGGCATCGCCAGCCTGCCGCTGTTCGATCTCGACGAGGGTGCCTTCACCGGCGCGACCTGGGCGATGTTCGAGCGCGGCGATTTCCTCACCCCGTACCTCAACGAGGAGCCGCGGTTTGCCAAGCCGGTGCTGATCTACTGGCTGCAGGCCGCCTCGGTCGGGCTGTTCGGCTTTAGCGAGTGGGCGTTTCGCCTGCCCTCGGTGCTCGCCTCGGCCGCCTGGGTCGGCCTGATCTACGCCTTTGCCGACCGGTACCTCGGGCCCCGTCCCGCCTTCTTTGCCGGGCTGATCGCCGCGACCTCGCTGATGACCACCGTGGTCGGCAAGGCGGCGATCTCGGATGCGGTACTGCTGCTCTTTCTCACCGGCGCGGTGTTCGCCACCTTCAATCACTGGGTCAGCGGCGAGCGGCGCTGGGTGCGCTGGGCGTACCTGGCGATGGGGCTGGGCTTTCTTACCAAGGGGCCGGTGGCGGTGGTCGTCCCGGCCCTGACGAGCTTCGCGTTCTACCTGGTCACGGCGCGTGGTCGGGACTGGTGGCGGGCGGTGCTCGACTGGCAGGGCATCGTCATCTTCCTGGCCGTGGCCGTGCCCTGGTACGTGGCGGTCTGGATCGAGCACGGCCAGTATTTCATCGACGAGTTCTTCCTCAAGAACAACGTCGGTCGTTTCGACGAGCCGATGGAAGGGCATTCCGGCGGGCTGTGGTACTACCCGGTGGTCGCGCTGGTCGCGCTGCTCCCCTTCACCGGCGCGGTGCTGACCGCCTTGCGTCACCTGCCCAGCGACTGGCGTGGCGCCTACGGCCGGCCCGACTCGTTGCCGTTGGCTCTGCGCCGGTTCGGTTGGATCTGGTTCGGTCTCACCCTGCTCCTGTTCTCGTTCTCCGGCACCAAGCTGCCGCATTACCTCAACTACGGGCTGGTGGGCCTGATGCTGGTGATGGCTTCGCACCTGCCGCATATACGGCATCGGTGGCTGCACCTGCTGCCGCCGGCGGCCTTCCTGCTGTTCGTGCTGATGCTGCCGTGGCTGGTGGAAATCAATTTCGAGCAGATCAAACCGTCCTACGTGCAGGACATGCTCGCCGAGCGCGACCGCTTCTTCGGTCTGTCCTGGTACCTGGTCGCCGGAGGCACCATGCTGCTGGTCATCGCCGCCGGGTTCGCTCGACAATGGTCGCTGCCCAGATTGATGATCCCGGTGGCCCTCTCATGCTCGCTGGTGGTCAATGCCCTGGTGCTCGATGCCGTCGGCCAGATGCAGCAGGGGCCGGTGCGAGAGGCCGGCCTGATCGCCCGTGACCTGCCCGGTCCGCTGGTCATGCGCGATCTCAACATGCCGAGCTTCGGCGTTTACGCCCAGCAGGTGGTGGTGCGCCGAGAGGTGCGTGAGGGCGACCTGCTGCTCACCCGGAGCGAGCGGGCCGAGCGCACCCCGGGCGAGGTGCTCTACGCCAAGGGCGGATACGTGCTGATGCGCGTCGGTTCGACGCGGTGAGCGCCTTCCGATACCGCCGATGAGCTACCATGTCGCCAGGGTGTCATGAGCGGGTCGGTAACCCATTCGCGACCCATGAGCGGACCCGTTTTGCCGCGTCCCCGGTGTCCCGGGGGTCTGAGAACGAGAGAGGTGAAAAATGCAGGATTTTCTCAAGAATCGACGTCGTTTCATGACGGTGGTGGCCGGTGCCGGGGCGGCGATCGGACTTGGTCGTGCCCACGCGCAGGAGGGTGGTGACGACGAGGAGCTGTTTTTCCCCGGTGACGAGCCGGCGCACAAGGTGATCTACCAGCTCAATCACGGCGACGTGGACTACCAGACGCACGTGCTCAATTCGATGAACGCCATGCTGGGGAAGTACGGCGGCAACGTGAAGATCGCGGTGGCCTGCTTCGCCAAGGGCATCCACATCCTTGCCAAGGAGCCCAAGCGTGAGGTCGACGAAGAGATCTACGCCCGCGTCGAGGGATTCGCCAAGAACTACGACGTCGAATGGATCGCCTGCGGCAACACCATGGATACGGTCGGTTACAGCGAGGACGATATCCGTGACTTCGCCCGCATCGAGCAGGTGGGCGCCGCTGCCTTGATGGAATACCAGGAAGACGGCTACGCCTACATTGCCTGGTAATGAACTCAAGCGTTACTTGATGAATCAATCAAAACCTATTGATCCCTTTAAGGATTGTCTGTGGATGAACTGATCATTCGCCAGCCCGACGACTGGCACCTGCACCTGCGCGACGGCGCCATGCTCGAGGCGGTCGCCCGCTTTTCGGCCCGTCAGTGCGGCCGGGCGATCATCATGCCCAACCTCGTCCCGCCGGTGACCACCGTTTCCGAGGCCCGGGCCTATCGGGATCGCATCCTCGCGGCCATTGGCCCCGACAGCGACTTCGAACCCCTGATGACCCTGTATCTGACCGACCGCACCACGGCGGCCGAGATCGAGCAGGCGGCGGCCGACCCGCACATCCACGCGGTCAAGCTGTACCCGGCCGGCGCGACCACCAACTCGGAGAACGGGGTCACCGATCCGCTGGCGATCGAGTCCGCGCTTGCGGCCCTGGAGCGTACCGGCCTGCCGCTGTGCGTGCACGGCGAGGTGGTCGATCCGTCGGTCGACATCTTCGACCGCGAGGCGGTGTTCATCGAGCGGGTGCTTGCGCCGATGCTGGAGCGTTACCCGCGGCTGCGCGTGGTCATGGAGCACATCACCACCGCCCAGGCGGCGGCCTTCGTGCGCTCCCATGGCGAGCGTTTGGGTGCGACCATCACGGCCCATCACCTGATGTTCAACCGCAACGCCATGCTCGCCGGCGGGATTCGCCCGCACTACTACTGCCTGCCGATCCTCAAGCGCGAGAAGCATCGCGAGGCGTTGCTCGAAGCGGCGATGGACCCGTCCGGCAAGTTCTTCATGGGTACCGACAGCGCCCCGCACCCCAAGGGGGCCAAGGAGTCCGCCTGCGGCTGCGCCGGCGCCTTCACCGCCCCGGTGGCCGTCGAACTATACGCCCAGGTGTTCGACCGGCTCGGGGCGCTCGACCGGCTGGAGGCCTTCACCAGCCTCAACGGCCCGCGCTTCTACGGGCTGCCGGTCAACGAGCGTCGCCTGCGACTGGAACGCCGGAGCCAGGCAGTCCCGGAGCCGATCGACTGCGGCGGCGACGTGGTCGTGCCGCTCTTGAGCGGCGAGACGATCGAGTGGACGGCCTCGCTCGTCGATGAGTGACATCGAGGACCGGGACGGGCGCGAGGTCCAACCGCCGCTCGACTGGCCCGGCGCACCCGGCTCGGCGCGTCCGCGGGTGGCCGGGGCGCCGGCGTGGCGAGCGGGTCTCAAGCAGGCGCCCGAGTCGTTTCGCGTCGACGAGGTGCTCGGCTTTGCCCCGACCGGGGCCGGCAACCACTGGCTGATGCGGCTGGAAAAGCGCGATCTGACCACCGGCGCGCTGGTCGACTGGATCGCGAAGGTCACCGGCACGCGCGCCCGCGACATCGGTTTTTCCGGGCTCAAGGACCGCAACGCGGTCACTACCCAGTGGGTGAGCGTGCCGCACGAATCGTTCGACCCGGAGGCGTTCGCTCGCGCCTGCGAGGGCGAGGGCATCGGCCTGCTGGCACTCGACCGCCACGACCGCAAGCTCCGCCGCGCCACCCACCGGGCCAACCGGTTCCGCCTGCGACTGCACGACGTCGAGGCCATTGGGGCCGACCCGTCGTCGGATCTTCTTGCCTATCTCGAACCGCGCCTCGCCATCCTCGCCGAGCGAGGCATGGCCAACTATTTCGGCGAGCAGCGTTACGGCCGCGGGTTCGGCAACCTGCGGGGGCTGGTCGAGTGGGGCGAGGGTGTGCGCACCGGGCGACCCAAGCGCCAGGCACGTAACTGGCTCTTGTCCACGCTGCGCTCGGCGATCTTCGATCGGGTGCTTGCCGAGCGCTTGCACGCCGGGGCGGTCGATCGGGTCGAGCCCGGTGACCTGCTGCAACTGGCGGGTTCACGCAGCCGATTCGCCGCCGAGGCCGACGAGATCGATGCCCTGCAGGCCCGATTGCAGCAGGGTGACGTCACGCCCACCGGCCCGTTGTGGGGCGAGGGCGACTCGCCGGCCGGTCACGAGGTTGGCGCGCGCGAGGATCGGCTCGCCGACGAGATGCTGGTCCGATTCGGGGAAACCCTCTGGCGCCGCTGGCTCGCCGACTGGCGGGTGGAGGCCGATCGCCGACCGCTCACCGTGCGCGTGTCCGATCTCGAGGTCGAACTCGGCGAGGGCGAGGTCGACCTGAGCTTCTCTCTGCCGCCGGGCAGTTACGCTACCGAACTGGTCGCCGAGCTCTTCGCCGTGCGGCCGTCGGACCGAGGCTCGGCAGGGACGGGACTCGGGGACTAGGCTATCTCCAGTTCCGCCGGTTTCCCGGTTCAAACGCATTCAAGGGGATTGTCCATGCTCGAGTCCATTGCGGTCCTGATGGGATCGATCGTCCTGGTCGCACTTACGGCCCTGACCGGCGGCATCTTCCGACCCGATGGCTGGTATCGCGCGCTGGCCAAGCCCTCCTGGACGCCGCCGGACAAGGTCTTTCCGATCGCGTGGGCGGTGCTGTATCTCCTGATGGCCATCGCCGCCTGGCGGGTGTTCATGGCCGACGAGTCGACCGCGCGCACCGCGGGGCTGGTCCTCTACCTGCTGCAACTGGTCTTCAACGCCGCCTGGTCATGGCTGTTCTTTGGCCGCCGCCGCATCGTGGCGGGACTGGTCGACATCCTGCTCTTGTGGATGGTGCTCAGCCTCACCATCCTGCTGTTCGCCCAGACCAGCGCACTCGCGGCCTGGCTGCTGGTACCGTACTGGTTCTGGATCGCCTTCGCCGCGCTGCTCAACGCGCGCATCTGGAAGCTCAATCCGTTCGAGTCATCACCGCGTAACGCCTGATCGTTAGGGTCGGTCGCGCAAGGGGGCCGGATTCGGGCGAGGAATTGGGTAGAATCCCGCGTTTGACGTCAACGGTGGCCACTACCGGCCATGGACGGGAGCGACTGATGTCCGAGCACCACCTGCCGCCCGATTCGACGGGCGATCACGACGAGGAATATCTCGGCCCGAGCAAGTCCCAGGTCAAGCGCGAGGCACATGCCGCCCAGGACCTGGGTGTCAGCCTCGCGGAACTGGATGCCGATGCGCTGGATCGTCTGCCGATCACCGACCGATTGCGGGACGGGATCGAGAAGCTCAAGGCGACCCGCTCGCGGGGCGCGGCCAAGCGCCAGCGCCAGTACATCGGGCGGCTGATGCGCGAGGAAGATGTCGAGGCGATCGAGACGGCGCTGCGTCGGCTGGATCCCCATTCGCCGGAAAACCAGCGCCGCCAGATGCAGGCCGAGGCCTGGCGGGACGCGCTGATCGCGGAGCACGAGGCGATCACCCGCTTTATCGACAGCTACCCGGCCGTCGACGTCCAGCACCTGCGCCAGCTGCAACGCTCGGCGCGGGCCGAAGCGGCGCGCGAGGAGTACGGCAAGGCGAGTCGTGCACTGTTTCTCGAGGTACGGGACGTGATCGAGGCGGCCGGTGAAATGAACGAAGAAGGAACGAACGACGCATGAAGGTCACGATTTTCGGTACCGGCTACGTCGGTCTGGTCACGGGTGCCTGTCTCGCCGAGGTGGGCCACGAGGTCACCTGCGTCGACGTCGACCCCGGCAAGATCGCGCGGTTGAACGACGGGGTGATCCCCATCTACGAGCCGGGGCTCGAGCCGATCGTGCGCGAGAACCACGCGCAGGGGCGGCTGCACTTCACCACCGATGCCGCCGAAGGCGTGGCCTTCGGTGAATTGCAGTTCATCGCGGTGGGCACGCCGCCGGACGAGGACGGTTCGGCGGATCTCCAGTACGTGCGCGCCGTGGCGGCGACCATCGCCGAGCACATGGAGGCGCCCAAGATCATCATCGACAAGTCGACCGTGCCGGTGGGCACCGGCGACCAGGTGCGCAAGGTGGTCGCCGAGACGCTCGCCCGGCGCGGTGTGACGCTGGACTTCGACGTGGTCTCCAACCCGGAGTTCCTCAAGGAAGGGGCGGCGGTCAACGACTTCATGAAGCCCGACCGGATCATCGTCGGTACCAGTGACGCGCACAGCGAGACGGTGATGCGCGAGCTCTACGCGCCGTTCAACCGCAACCACGACCGCGTGATCGTGATGGACCTGCGCTCGGCCGAGCTGACCAAGTACGCCGCCAACGCCATGCTGGCGACCAAGATCAGCTTCATGAACGAGCTGGCCAACCTCGCCGAGCGCCTGGGCGCCGACATCGAGCAGGTGCGTCTCGGCATCGGCTCGGACCCGCGCATCGGTTATCACTTCATCTACCCGGGCTGCGGCTACGGCGGCTCCTGCTTCCCCAAGGACGTGCAGGCGCTCTCGAGGATCGCCCACTCGGTCGACCACGAGCCGCTGCTGCTCGATGCCGTCGAGGCGGTCAACCGCCGGCAGAAGCATCGCCCGTTCGAGATCCTGGTCGCGCATTACGGTGGCGTCGAGGCGCTGGCCGGCAAGACAATCGCCCTGTGGGGGCTGGCCTTCAAGCCCAACACCGACGACATGCGCGAGGCGCCGGCGCGCACGCTGATGGAGTCGCTGTGGGCGGCGGGGGCACGCGTGCAGGCCTTCGATCCCGAGGCCATGGAGGAAACCCAGCGTATCTACGGCCACCGTGAGGATCTCTCCCTGGTGGGCACCCGCGATGCCGCACTCAAGGGCGCGGATGCTCTGGTGATCTGCACCGAATGGAAGGCCTTCCGCGCCCCGGACTTCGAGCTGATGCGCGAGTCGCTCGCCGATCCGGTGATCGTCGATGGCCGCAATCTCTACGATCCGGAGCGGCTGAAAGCGGCCGGGTGGCACTATTACGGAATCGGGCGCGGAGAGACGGTATGCGGCTACGCATGACCCGCTGAATTCCCGCGTATCTGGATGCAGGGTTGGAAAACGCGACCTAGACTCCCCGTAGACCCAAGTGGAACGGGAGGTAGGTCATGAAACAGTCAGCCTGGTTGATGGGTGCGACGCTGCTTGCTGCAGCCGGTGTCGTGGGTGCCGATGAAATGAAGGTCAAGGTCACGTCCGACCTGGAGTCGGTGACCGTCGAACACGAGGGCGAAGAGGTCGAGATCAAGCGCGATCAGGACCCCGACAATCGCATTCCGAAGGATTACACGCAGACCAGCCGCGAGTGTCCGCCTTTCTGCGTTCAGCCGATCGAAGTGGTCCCCGGGGCGCACACGATCGGCGAGATCGAGCTGCTCGAGATGTTGCGTGAGCGCGAGGACGGTGAGCGGGAATTCCTGCTGGTGGATTCCCGGACCCCGGACTGGTTCGAGAAGGGCACCATCCCAAGTGCGCAGAACATCCCGTGGACCCAGTTGCATCCCGAGTCGTCCACTTTCGATCCGTTCGTGGCCGAGTCGCTGCTGCTCGACGAGTTCGGCGTGAAGAAGGAGGGCGGGCTGTTCGACTTCAGGGACGCCAAGACTCTGGTGCTGTTCTGCAACGGGCCGTGGTGCGGTCAGTCGCCGACGAACATCAAGGCCCTGGTCGGCATGGGCTACCCGGCCGACAAGATCTACTGGTATCGGGGCGGGATGCAGGTCTGGCATACTCTCGGGCTGACGACGGTCGAGCCCTGAGACGCGGATCGGCTTTCGATGACGGAACCCACGCCCCCTCGGCGTGGGTTCCGTCGTGCGTGGACCGCGTATCGGGTGTGTCACGGTTCGCCATGCATGCACTGGCCGGGGCGAGGGCGATCGATCGATTTGACGGTCGCTGACCCTCGTTGCCCGGCCGGTGCGCGTTTTCCCGGTCACCACCGGTTGCCGCCGGCATATCGCTTGCTATAGTGAAGCGGTCCGGGCGTATCGTCCCCTGTCCACCAGCCCGAAAGGCCGATCGGCGGCCAGTCAGGATCTCGCCACGCATGGATCGTCGTCGCTTTCTCACAATGACCTCGCTTGCCATCGGTGGCCCGGGCTTGACCTTCTTGCTCGGCGGCTGTCGCCAGGATGATCCGCTCCGCGTTTCCTACCATCCCTGGATCGGCTACGAGACCCTCTATCTCGCCGAACGATTCAACTGGCTGCCCGAGGCGGTCACGCTGACTCGTCGACAATCGGCGTCCAGCTCGCTGGCGGCCCTGCGAGACGATCAAACCGATGCCGCGGCACTCACTCTCGACGAAGTGATTCGGGCTCGCCTCGATGGTATCGACCTTGTCGTGGTGATGGTCTTCAACGTCTCCGCCGGGGCCGACGCGCTGGTGGTCCACGATTCGATCAAGCACCTGGCGCAATTGGAGGGCAAGCGCATCGGGGCCGAGGCGTCGGCGGTCGGTGAGATGCTGCTGGACCGGGTGCTGGAAAAGGCTGGCCTGATCCGCGAGGACGTCATCGTGGTCGACGTGGCGGTCGACCGTCACATCCCGGCCTGGGAATCCGGGGAGGTGGACGCGCTGGTCAGCTACGAGCCGACGGTCTCTCGCCTGCGCCAGCTGGGTGCCGTGCGCCTGGTCGACAGCCGCGACTTTCCCGATACGATCTTCGATGTGCTCGCGGTGCGCCGCGATGCCATGGAAAACGCCGAGCGCACCCTTTTCGGACTGGTCGACTCGCATTTTCGTGCCCTGGACCATGTGCGTTCCAATCGCCAGGACGCGCTCTACCGCATCGCGGACGTGGAGGCCATCAGCCCGGAGGATGCCCGGCGGGCTTTCGGTGGCGTGCTTTTGCCCGACCGTCGCGCCAACCGGCGCTACCTCGGTTCGGGCTCGCGATTGATGGTCGCGGCCGACGAGATCGAACGCCGTCTCGGCGGGGGCGACGGCATGGACAAGGACTGGTTTACCGATGCCTTCCTGCCCAGGGTGGGTGCCCATGCCGGTTGAAAGGCCCCGTTATCTCCGCGACAGCGGGCAGGCCGGCGGCCTTGTCCGGGCGCTGCTTCGCTGGTGCGGCCTGATGCTGTTTGCGGCGTTCCCCGTTCTTTCGTTGGCCGCGCCCGGCGACCGGCTGGTCCTGGGGATATTCGCCGTGCGGCCGGTGCCGTTGATGGAACTGCGCTTCGGCCCCCTGGTGGATTACCTGGATGCCTCGATCGATTCGGTCGACATCGAGATGCGCGTGCTTGACCTGGATGATCTCGATCAGGCGATTGCCCGAAACGAGATCGACTTATTGCTGACCACGCCGACCCACTACGAGCTGGTGCGCAGCGAGAATGCACTTTCCGGCGTGCTCGGCACGCTGGTGACCCAGCACCGCGGGCACAGCACCCGCAGTCTCGGCGGGGTGATCATCGCGCGGCGCGATGCAGAGGACATCGAGCAGTTGGCGGATCTCGAAGGCCGTCGTATCGCGGCCCCGGGCGAGCGATTCCTCGGTGGCTACCAGGCGCCGATGTTCGAGGCGCTTCAGGTCGGCATCGACCTGCGCGAAAGTGCCGAATTCGACTTCCTCGGCAGCCATGACGCCGTGGTGCGAGCCGTCCTGGACGGGGAGGCGGAGGTCGGCTTCATCCGCACCGGTGTGCTGCAGGAACTGATCGACCGGGGACACGTCGATCCGCGGAAAATCAAGGTCATCAATCGCCAGCGACTGGGCGATTACCCCTATGCGGTTTCCACCCGCCTGTACCCCGAATGGCCCCTCGTCGCCATGCCGCACGTGGAGCTGTCCCTCGAACGGCAGATTGCCGCGGCACTGTTCAGCCTGGATGTCGATGATCCGGCCGCGCGGACGGCCGGTATCGCCGGCTTCGGACCGCCGGCGGACTACCTGCCGGTCGAGCGAATCACGCGCGAACTGGGCCTGCCGCCGTTCGATGGCGTGGGCGAGATCACTCTCACGGACATCTGGGCACAGCATCGCAACGAGTTGCTGATCCTGGCGCTGGCCTTCGTGCTGGTGGCACTGCTGACCGTGGCGCTGATACTTCGCCAGTTGGCGTTACGGCGCAGCGAGGGGCGATTCCGCCGCTTCTTCGAGGACAATGCCTCGGTGCTCCTGCTGATCGATTCCGACCGGAGGAAGATCCTCGATGCCAACCAGGCAGCTGCGGGTTTCTACGGATGGCCCCGCGAGGAGTTGATCGGGCGGTCGGTGGATCGCGTCTGGTCCTGCCCCGAGGAACAATTCGACGAGATCCGTGCCGGTGGCTCGGCGGGGGGGCATTGCCACATACATACCCACCGCCTGCGCCGGGGTGAGGATCGTCGTGTCGAACTGCATGTCACCCCGCTGAACGACCATCACCGTAGCGGTCGGCTGTTCGTGATCGTGCACGACATCACGGAACGCGAGCGTGCCGAGAAATCCCTGAAGAGGGAACGGGAGCGTCTGCGCAACGTGATCGAAGGAACCCAGGTCGGCACCTGGGAATGGAATATCCGGACGGGCGAAACGATATTCAACGCCCGCTGGGCCGGGATGCTGGGATATTCCCTCGACGAGCTCGAACCGACGAACATCCATACCTGGCGAGACCTGCTCCATCCCGACGACCGGCAGGGGGCCGAGAAGGCGCTGGAGGCCTGTTTCCAAGGCGAGCACGACAGCTTCGAGTCGGAGGTTCGCATGCGCCATCGGGACGGCAGCTGGGTCTGGGTGCTTACGCGCGGCCGGGTGCTGGAGTGGACCGCGGAGGGCGAGCCCTCGCGCATGTGGGGCACCCACCAGGACATCACCGCCCGCAAGCAGATGGAACAGGACCTCCAGTTGGCCGCCTCGGTGTTCGTGCATGCCCGCGAAGCGATCCTGATCACCGATCTCGATGCGCGCATCCTGGATGTGAATGCCGCGTTCACCGAGATGACCGGCTGGCGGCGCGACGAGGTGATCGGCCACACGCCCAGGTTCCTGCAATCCGGCACGCACGACAGCGAGTTCTATCGCCGCATGCGCCAGCGGCTGCGCACGGCCGGCTACTGGAGCGGCGAGCTGTGGAATCGGCACAAGAACGGCGATCTGTTCGCCGAGCGCCTGACGATCAGCCTGGTGCACGATGCCGAAGGTCGGCCGCGCAACTATATCGCCCTGGCCTCGGACATCACCGACGTCAAGAACTACCAGCGTGAGCTCGAGCATCGAGCCAATCACGACGCGTTGACCGGTCTGCCCAATCGCGTGCTGATGGCCGACCGCCTGCGTCAGGCGATGGCGACGGCACGGCGCGGCGACGGACGGCTGGCACTTGCCTTCCTCGATCTCGACGGGTTCAAGTCGGTCAACGACGCGCACGGCCACGACATGGGCGACAAGCTCCTGATCGACGTGGCCAGGGACCTCGCCGTCGGGCTGCGCGAGACGGACACGCTGGCGCGCATCAGCGGTGACGAGTTCGTCATCATCCTGGGCGGGCTCGACCGGGAAGCCGACGCCGAACCGATCATCAACCGCCTGGTGCGGGCCGCCGCCCGTGAGCGCCACATCGATGGGACGGCGCTGCAGGTCACCGCGAGCATCGGCTACACCTTCTACCCCCAGGGCGTCGAGCTCGACGACGAGGCGTTGCTCAAGCAGGCCGACGAGGCCATGTACCAGGCCAAGGCAAGCGGACGGAATCGGGCCTGCCGCTACCGCTA
>NZ_JBKHFB010000050.1:0-13034 GCF_046540515.1 Guyparkeria sp. | reverse complement strand
TCGACCCCTTTTCCTGACGAGAGAACCCTTCCATGACCGAGAAGACGCACTTTGGCTACCGGGAAGTCCCGCGCGAGGAGAAGTCCCGGCTGGTGGGTTCGGTCTTCGACTCGGTGGCCGGACGCTACGACCTGATGAACGATGCCATGTCGTTCGGCATCCATCGCCTGTGGAAGCGTGTCGCACTCGAATACACCGGCCTCAGGCGCGGCGGGCAGGCGCTGGATCTGGCCTCCGGCACGGGCGATCTCGCCGCGCGCATGGCGCGCATGGTGGGTGACACGGGGCTGGTCGTGCTCTCGGACATCAACGCCAGCATGCTCTCGATCGGCCGGGAAAAGCTCGATGAGCAGGGTATCTTCAACAACGTCGAATACAGCCTGGCCAACGCCGAGGACCTGCCCTTCGAAAGCAACCGCTTCGACTGCGTGACCATCGGCTTCGGCCTGCGCAACGTGACCGACAAGGCCCGGGCGCTGGCCGAGATGGCCCGCGTGGTCAAGCCCGGCGGGCGCGTGGTGATCCTCGAATTCTCCAAGCCGACCAACCCGGTGGTCGAGCGCGTCTACGACGCCTATTCCTTCTCGGCCCTGCCGATCATGGGCAAGCTCCTGGCCAACGACGCCGACAGCTACCGCTATCTGGCCGAGTCGATCCGCATGCATCCCGACCAGGAAACCCTCGAACGGATGATGCTGGACAACGGCTTCGACCACGTCGACGTGCACAACCTGACCTTTGGCGTGGTCGCCATCCACGTGGGCTTCACGTTTTGACGGACGAAGCGCCGCGACGCGGGTTTGGCCGCTGGCTGATCCCGCTGATCGGCGTGGGCGCGCTGTTCGCCGCGCCGCTTGCCTGGTGGATTCACACCTGGACGCCCGTCGACCGACCGGCCCGGTTGGCCGCGATCGACGTGGCCGAGAACTTCAAGCGCAGTCCGCAGCTCGAGCAGGTACGCGAGCGCGGCGTC
This sequence comes from Guyparkeria sp., assembly GCF_046540515.1. GTDB lineage: Bacteria > Pseudomonadota > Gammaproteobacteria > Halothiobacillales > Halothiobacillaceae > Guyparkeria. Next base: position 12,061 of record NZ_JBKHFB010000050.1, on the reverse strand, counting down.
CTGCGGGTCGCCACCCTGATCGAGCCCAGCCTCTACATCCCGGACAGCTACCGCCCCCAGGGGCTGGAATACGACCTGACCGGGCGTTTTGCCGAGCGCCTCGGCGTCGACATCGACTACGTGGTGGTCCCCACCATCGAGGCCGCTTACGAGGCGGTCGCCGACAACCGGGCCGATCTCGCTGCCGCAGGGCTCGCCATCGACCCGGCCCGCATGCAGCGGTTTCGCTTCGGTCCGCCCTACCTGACGGTCAGCCGCAAGCTCATTCACGCCACCGGCCGCCCGAGCCCCAGCGGGCTCGACGACATCGAGGGCAACACCCTGGCCTTGCCGACCGGCTCGGCGAGCCGGTCGTGGCTCGAACGGGAAATGGCCCGAGGCGACTCGGCACGACTCGACGTGATCGAGGCACCGGACAAGCTCGCGATCCTCGAGGGGATTCGCCGGGGCGAGATCGACTACGCGCTGGCGCTTTCGCACATCGCCCTGCTCGCCCACAAGCTCTCCGACGAGGTCGCCATCGGCCCGATCGTGGGCCCGCCCGTGGCGCTGGCCTGGGCGTTCTCGCGCCAGGCCGACGAGTCCCTGCATCAGGCGGCACGGCGATTTTTCGCCGAGGTGCGCAGCGACCAGCAGTTAAAGATGCTGGTCGACCGGCACTACGCCCAGTTCGAGCGGCTCGACGAGTCCCTCTCGCGGCGGTTCCTCGAAGATCTGGAGACCCGGGCGCGCCCCTACCTCGCCACGTTCCGCCGCGCCGGCGAACGCTACGAGATCGACTGGCGACTGCTCGCCTCGCTGGGTTACCAGGAATCGAAGTGGCAACCCGATGCCGTCTCGCACCAGGGGGCCTACGGACTGATGCAGATCGTCCTGCCGACGGCACGCGATCTCGGGCTGACCAACCCGGCCGATCCAACCGCCAACATCATGGCCGGCGCCAAGTACATCGCCCAACTGCGCGAACTGGTGCCCGAAGAGGCGAGCGAGCCCGACCGCACCTATCTCGCGCTGGCGGCCTACAACGTGGGCATCGGCCACCTGAGTGACGCCCTGGAACTGACCCGCAGCCAGGGAGGCAACCCCACCGTCTGGGCCGACGTGCGCGAGCGCCTGCCGCAACTGTCCGAACCCGCGATCTACCGAGAGATGCGCTACGGCTACGCGCGCGGCAGCGAAACGGTCAACTACGTCGAGAACATCCGCGCCTTCCACGACCTGATGATCTGGGTGGCCACCCGCAAGGACCTGCTCACCGCCCGCGACTGAACCGTCTCCTCTCGCTCCACTCGTCTCGCCATGAAGAACGCCCGCCTCGCAAGCGAGACGGGCGTTTTAACCGTCGGGGTGGGTGTATGTACCTACCGGTCGGTCGTCAGAGCTCGGCGACGATGGCCTCCAGCGCCTTGCGCGGCTCATCCGCCGCTGTGACGGGGCGGCCAATCACCAGGCTGGTCGCTCCCAGGGACAGCGCCTCGGCCGGCGTGACCACACGTCGCTGGTCGTCACGCGCGCCGCCTGCCGGCCGCACGCCGGGGGTGACCACCAGGCCAGACGCATCCGGGAAAACGGCGCGCATGGCCTGCGCCTCACGGGCCGAGCAGACCACGCCGTCAAGGCCGGTCTCGGCTGTCAAACGTGCCAGTCGCGCCACCTGGGCCTGGGCACCGTCGTTCACCCCGATCTCGGCGAGATCCGCGTCCTCCATCGAGGTAAGCACCGTCACGGCGATCAGGCCCGGCGCGTCACGACCGGGCTCGATCGCCTCGCGCGCGGCCTCCAGCATCCGCCGCCCGCCACTGGCATGGACGTTCACCAGCGCCACGTCCAGATCGGCCGCCGCACGACAGGCCCGGGCGACCGTGTTGGGGATGTCGTGGAACTTGAGGTCGAGGAAGACGGGGAAGCCCCCCTCCCTCGCCCATTCGACCACGCGCGGGCCCAGTGCGGTGAACGCCTCCTTGCCGATCTTTATCCCGCACAGCGACGGGTCGAGCTCGGCGAGCAGGTCCCGCACCCGCCGCTCCTCGGCGACGTCCAGCGCGACGTAGATCCGCGGCTGGGGACGATGGTCCGCCATGCTCAGTCCCCCTGCTTGACGGCCGCATTCACCCGTTCGCGCAATTCCTTGCCCGGCTTGAAGTGCGGCACGTACTTGGCACCCAGCGAGACCGTCTCGCCGGTCTTGGGATTACGACCCAGGCGCGGGCGGCGGTAGTTGAGCGAGAAGCTGCCGAACCCACGGATCTCGATCCGGTCGCCGCCGCTCAACGCATCCATCATCTCGTCGAGCATGAGGCGTACCGAGGTCTCGATATCGCGCATGGGCAGGTACTGCTGGCGATCGGCCAGCCGTTCGATCAGTTCCGACTTGGTCATCGGTTGCACTCCTTCAGGCACGGCCCGGATAGGCTGTGCGACTTCTGATGTCACGGGGATGCCGCCACGCGGCGCCCACAAAAAACGCCATCACTGGGGATGGCGTTCTGAAAGCTCGGCAGGACCGGCTTACTCGGAGCGGCCGAGCTGTTCCTTGAGCAGGTCGCCCAGGGTCGGCGACGAGGTGCTCGGTGCCTTGCTCAGCTCCTCCATCGCCTCGGCTTCCTCGGCGTGGTCCTTGGCGCGGATCGACAGGCTGATCATGCGGTTCTTGCGATCGATACCCATGAACTTGGCCTCGACTTCCTCGCCTTCCTTCAGGACGGTGCGGGCGTCGTCGATACGCTCCCGAGCGATGTCGGAGGCACGGATGTAGCCTTCGATGCCGTCACCCAGGTCGACCACCGCGCCGCGGGCGTCGACTTCACGCAGCGTGCCCTTGACGATGCTGCCCTTCGGATGATCGGCCGCCCAGTTGGACAGCGGGTCGTCCTCGAGCTGCTTGAGGCCCAGCGAGATGCGCTCGCGCTCCGGATCGATGGCGATGACAACCGCCTCGAGCTCCTCGCCTTTCTTGAACTGGCGCACGGCGTCTTCGCCCGGCTCGCTCCAGGACAGGTCGGAGAGGTGAACCAGGCCGTCGATGCCGCCTTCCAGGCCGATGAAGATGCCGAAGTCGGTGATCGACTTGATCTGGCCGGAAACCTTGTCGCCCTTGGTGTGCGACGCGGCGAAGGCATCCCACGGGTTCGGCTGGCACTGCTTCATGCCCAGCGAGATCCGGCGGCGGTCCTCGTCGATGTCGAGGATCATCACCTCGACCTCGTCGCCGACGTTGACCAGCTTGCCCGGGTTGACGTTCTTGTTGGTCCAGTCCATCTCGGAGACGTGAACCAGGCCTTCGACGCCATCCTCGATCTCGACGAAGCAGCCGTAATCGGTGATGTTGGTGACCTTGCCGAACAGGCGGGAGCCGGTCGGGTAGCGACGGGAGATGTCGCTCCACGGGTCTTCGCCCAGCTGCTTGAGGCCCAGGGAGACGCGGTTGCGCTCGCGGTCGAACTTGAGCACCTTGACGTCGATCTCGTCGCCGATGTTGACCATCTCGGACGGATGCTTGACGCGCTTCCACGCCATGTCGGTGATGTGCAGCAGGCCGTCGATGCCGCCGAGGTCCAGGAACGCACCGTAGTCGGTGAGGTTCTTGACGATCCCGCGCAGCACCATGCCTTCCTGCAGCTGCTCGAGCAGCGCTTCGCGCTCGGCGCTGTACTCTTCCTCGACAACCGCGCGGCGGGAGACCACCACGTTGTTGCGGCGCTGGTCGAGCTTGATGATCTTGAACTCGATGTCCTTGCCTTCGAGGTAGGTGGTGTCCCGGATCGGGCGCACGTCGACCAGCGAGCCCGGCAGGAACGCGCGGACGTCGCCGAGTTCGACGGTGAAACCACCCTTGACCTTCCCGGAAATGCGGCCGGTGACGATCTCGTCGTTCTCGAAAGCCTTCTCCAGCTTCTTCCACGCACGGGCACGCAGTGCCTTCTCGCGCGACAGGCGGGTCTCGCCGAAACCGTCTTCGACGGCATCGAGGGCGACCTCGACTTCTTCACCGACGTTGATGTTGATCTCGCCGTTCTCGTCACGGAACTGGTCGGTGGGGATGATCCCTTCCGACTTCAGACCGGCGTCGACGGTGACGTAATCGTCGTTGATGTCCACGACCTTGCCGTAGACGATCGAGCCCGCCTGCATGACGGCATTCTGGAGGCTTTCTTCAAAAAGCTGGGCAAAACTTTCAGACATTAATCCGCATTTCCAAAGGGTTGACGACTGGACGTTCCGAACGTTGTCCGTCGTGGTAAATAAACACTGGCGTATCCGTCCCTGGGTTTGCCAGACTCAACGGTTGATGACCGGGCGACATTGCCCGCACACAAACACGAGTCGACGGCCACGCCCGGCGACTATTCCCCGGGACCGGCGATCCGGTCCTGGATGTAGCGCCATAGCATGGCCTCCACCTCGTCGATCGAAAGATCACTGGAATCAACGACTAGCGCATCTTCCGCGGGCCGAAGCGGAGCGACCGACCGATTGCGGTCTCGCTCGTCCCGTTGCCGGATCTCTTCGACGAGGGCGGTAAAACTAGCATCGAATCCATTCTCGATCAACTGCTTATAACGTCGGTCGGCGCGCACCTCGGCGCTGGCATCGAGAAAGATCTTCGCCGGCGCCTCCGGAAAGACCACCGTGCCCATGTCGCGGCCGTCGGCGACCAGCCCCGGGGCCTGGGCAAAGTCGCGCTGGCGCTGCAGCAGTGCCTCTCGCACCTCCGGCCGGGCGGCGATCTGCGAGGCGATCGCGCCGGTGGTCTCGGTACGCAACTCGCGGGTCACGTTTTCCTCGTTGAGAAAGACGTTTCCTTCCTCGTCGAACCGGCAGTCGAGGCGGCGCGCCATGTCGACGACTTCCGGGTCCTGCGGCGCGAGCCCGGCGGCCTGGCTGGCCAGCGCTGTCAGGCGGTAGAGCGCCCCCGAATCGAGCATGCCGAAGCCCAGGCGCGCGGCCAGTCGCCGCGCGACCGTGCCCTTGCCGGAACCGCTGGGACCATCGATGGTGATGACGGGGACCATGAAACCTCCTCGAATGTGTTCAGTGGCGCGACAGTTCCAGGCAACCGCCGAGGCGGTTGAACAACTCGGCAAACCCCGGAAACGAGGTCTCGACGAACTGGCAGTCGTGGATGGTGACCTCGCCGCGTGCCTTGAGTCCCGCCACGGCGAAGGCCATGGCGATGCGGTGATCGCCCTGGGCGTAGATGGTCGCCGAGCCGAACGGGGCCGGCTCGCCGCGCCCCTCGATGATCATGCCGTCGGTCGTGGGGGTGGCGTCGATGCCGAGCTTCTGCAACCCCTCGGCCATCACCGCGATGCGATCGGACTCCTTGACGCGCAGCTCCTCGGCGCCGGTCAGCACCGTGCGCCCCTTGGCGCAGGCCGCGGCGACGAAGATCACCGGAAACTCGTCAATCGCAAGCGGCACCAGCGCCTCGTCGATCTCGATGCCGTGAAGCCCGGCACTCTTCACGCGCAGGTCGCCGACCGGCTCGCCGCCGACCTCGCGGCGGTTCTCGACACGGATGTCGGCGCCCATGGCCTGGAGGATGTCGATCACCCCGGTGCGGGTCGGGTTCAGGCCCACGTGGGTGAGCAGGATTTCCGAGTCGGGGACGATACTGGCCGCGACCAGGAAGAACGCAGCCGAGGAAATGTCGGCCGGCACCTCGAGTGCCCGACCGACCAGGCGCCGCGCCCCGGCATCGGCCTGCTCGATGCAGACCCGCGCCCCGTCACGCTGCATGCCCACGCCCAGCCCGGAAAGCATGCGTTCGGTGTGATCGCGCGTCGGGGCCGGTTCGGTCACGCAGGTGCGTCCCTCGGCGTACAGGCCGGCGAGCAGCACGCAGGATTTCACCTGCGCGCTGGCCATCGGCATCGCGTAGTCGATCGCCCGGAGCGACTGGCCGCCGTGGATCGTCAGCGGCGAGCGGCCCTCGGGGCCGGAATCGATGCGCGCGCCCATCGCGGTCAGCGGGTCGATCACCCGTTTCATCGGTCGGCGCGACAGCGAGGCGTCGCCCTCGAGCACCGAGTCGAAGGACTGGCCGGCGAGGATGCCCGACATCAGGCGCATCGAGGTGCCGGAATTGCCCACGTACAGCGGCTTTTCCGGCGCCTTCAGGCCGTGCAGGCCCACGCCCTCGATGGTGACCCGCCCCTCGACCGGATCGGTGATCGACACGCCCATCGCGCGGAAGCACCGCAGGGTATTGAGACTGTCCTCACCCTCGAGAAAGCCGGTCACCTCGGTGGTGCCCTCGGCCAGCGAGCCGAACATGATCGAGCGGTGCGAAATCGACTTGTCACCCGGCACCCGCGCCTCGCCGGCAAGGCGTTCGGCGGCGGTGCTGCGGAAGGTCAGGGAAGCGGGGTCATGAGCTGCGGTCATGGCGCGGTCATCCGGGTTGGGCTGAAAGGGAATGGGTTCGGGGCGGGATCGGACGCAACGCGGCAATCAGTCGCCGGTCTCGCCCGTGGACCCGACGTCACGGTCTTCACGACCGGCCGGGCGTTGATTTTCGCCGTTTGCCTCGGCCGCCGGGTAGAGCGCGTCGCGCACGGCCTTGGCCTCTTGGAAATAGCGCTCGATCCGTGCGCCGTCGCCGCCGTCGAGCATCTCGCGCAGGCAATCGAGTTCGTCGCGATAGTGATCGAGCATCACGAGGATCTCGTCGCGGTTGTCGAGGCAGATGTCGCGCCACATCACCGGGTCGGAACTCGCGATGCGCGTGAAGTCACGAAACCCGCCGGCGGCGTAGCGGAACACCTCGTAGCGCTCGGCCAGACGGGCAAGCGAGGAGACCATGGCGAAGGCCGCAGCGTGCGGCAGATGCGAGGTGGCCGCCAGAACGTGGTCGTGATGGGCGACGTCGAGTCGCTCTACCCGGGCACCGACCGACTGCCACATCGCCTCGATGCGGGCGACGTCCTCGGCGCGGTTCTCCCCGATCGGGGTGAGAATCACGCGGTGGCCGCGGTAGAGATCGGCCGTGGCGGCCTCCGGACCGCTGCGTTCGCGCCCGGCGATCGGGTGCCCGGGGACGAACCGCGCCCGCTGCCCGGCCGAGAGATGCGTGCGCGCCCGCTCGACCACCGCGCCCTTCACGCTGCCGCCGTCGGTGACCAGTGCGTCCTCCGGCAGACAATGGGCCAGCTCGCCCAGCACCGCGTCCATCGCCTTGACCGGCGTGGCCAGGAAGACGAGGTCGGCACGGTCGACCGCCTCGGCGATCGAATCGGCCGGCCGGTCGATCAGGCCGAGACGCTCGGCGGCCAGGCGTGTCTCAAGTCGACGCGAGTAGCCGACCACCTCGCCCACCTCGCCGCGCTCGCGCAGGGCCAGTGCCAGCGAACCGCCGATCAGGCCGGTACCGATCAGGGCCAGGCGGCGGAACATCATGCCGAGGCGTCCTCGTCGGCAAGCCTCGCCAGCACGTGATCGAGCGCCTCGATGGCCCGTCTGTTCTGCTCGGCGGTGCCGATGGTGATCCGCAGGGCCTGGGACAACCCGCCGCAGGCCTCCATGCCACCGAGTGGCCGGACGATCACGCCCTCGCGCAGCAGCGCCTCGAACACGCGCCCGGCGGCAAACGGGGTGATCACGGTGATGAAGTTCGCTCGACTGGGCACGGTCTGCCAGCCGTTCGCCGCGGCGGCGGCTGTCCACTGGGCCAGCCCGGCGCGATTGACCTCGCGGCTCTCCGCGATGAACGCGTGGTCGTCGAGTGCCGCCTCGGCGGCGCGCAGCGCCAGCGCATTGACATTGAACGGATGACGCACCCGGTCGAGCAGGCTCGCGATCGACGGGTCACTGACCGCGAAACCGACCCGCAACGCGGCCAGCCCGTAGATCTTGGAAAACGTACGCGTCACCACCAGGTTCGGGTAGTGCGCCAGCAACTCGATACCGTCCGGGAAGGACGGATTCTCGACGTATTCCGTGTAGGCCTCGTCGAGCACCACGATGACGTCCTCCGGCACCGTGTCGAGAAGCCCGCGCAGCTCGGCGGCCTCCACCCAGGTCCCGGTGGGGTTGTTGGGGTTGGCGAGAAACAGCACGCGGGTGCGCTCGTCGACCGCCGCGGCCATGGCCTCGAGGTCCGCGCCGAAGGGCATCTCCGGGTCGTCCGCCGGCCGGGCCGGCACCACCCTGGCCTCGGCCCCGGCGGCCTGGGTGGCCAGGGCGTAGACCGCGAAGGCGTGCTCGGAAAACACCGCGTTCACCCCCGGCTCGAGGTAGGCGCGCGCGACCAGTTCGAGCACGTCGTTCGAGCCGTTGCCCAGGGTGATCTGCCCGGGCCGCACGCCGAAATGCTCGCCGATCGCCCGCTTGAGATGAAAGCCGCTGCCGTCCGGGTAGACGTGCAGGTCGGCGAGTCCCGTCCGGATCGCCTCGACGGCTCGCGGCGAGGCCCCGAGCGGGTTCTCGTTCGAGGCCAGCTTGACTACTTCCTCGATGCCGTATTCTCGGGCGACCTCCTCGGCCGGCTTGCCCGGGACGTAGGGGCGGATGGCCGCAACGCAATCGCGCACGCGACCGAACGGGGTGGTCGTGCCTTGGGTCGCCATCACTCCCCTCCCGGCTGGCTGATCACCGGCACGGGGTAGGACCCCAGCACCCGCAATTGCCCGCAGTGCGGTCGTAGCCGTTCGAGTGCCGCGGCGACCGTCGGGTCCTCCCGGTGCCCGGCGATGTCGATGAAGAACACGTAGTCCCAGACGCGATCGCGCGCCGGTCGGGACTCGATGCGCAGCACGTCGATGCCGGCCTCCGACAGCGGCAACAGCAGGCGCGTCAGCGCCCCCGGCTCGTTGGTAACCGACAGCAGCAACGCGGTCTTGTCGTTGCCCGAAACGGCGACCGGCTCGCGCCCGAGTACCGCGAACCGGGTGGTGTTCCGGACGTTGTCCTGGATGTTCGAGGCACGCACCACCAGTCCGTGACGCTCGGCGGCGAACGTCGGACCGATGGCGAACACCTCGGGGTCGGTCGCCGCCTGCTGGGCCGCGGCGCTGTTGCTGGACACGGCCATCCGCTCGATACCCGGAAAATGGGCATCGAGCCATTCACGGCACTGGGCCAGGGACTGGGCATGCGAGAGGATCACGCGCGGCGTGCTGCCGGCATCGGGATGCGCCATCAGCTGCTGGTCGATGCGCAGGGCCACCTCGCCGCAGAGCAGAAGATCGCTGCCGGCGAGCGAGTCGAGGGTGACCGAGACACTGCCCTCGGTGGAGTTTTCCAGCGGCACCACCCCGAAATCGACGCTGCCGGCGGCCACCGCCCGAAAGACCTCGGGGATACCGGGCTCGAACTGCAACCGCCCACCGTGGCCGAAGGCGGCCACGGCGGCCAGTTCGGAGAAGGTGCCCGACGGCCCGAGGGTCGCGATCGCGAGTGGCCGCTCGTGGGCCAGACAGGCCGACATGATCTCGCGGAACAGCCAGGCGACAGTGTCGTCGTCGAGCGGACCGGGGTTGAGTTCGCGGATGCGGGAAAGCACCTGCGCCTCGCGCTCCGGCCGGTAGAACGACTGGCCCGGTTCGTGGGCGGGATCACGCTCCTTGATGAACGCGACCTGCTCGGCCAGGCGCGCACGCCGGCTGAGCAGGTCGAGAATCTGCCGATCGACCGAGTCGATCAGCACCCGCACCTCGTCCAGGCTCTCGGGCAGTGCCGCGGTGGTCGCGGCGTTGGCGTCAGTACCGCCCATGGCCCCGAACGACGATCAGATCAGGCGCAGGCGCAGAACGCCGTCGATCGCCGCCAGCTCGTCGCGGGTCGCTTCCGGCACCTCGCGGTCGACGTCCAGCAGCGTGTAGGCCACCTTGTCGCGCGACTCGTTGACCAGGTGTTCGATGTTCACGCCGGCCTTGCCGAGGATGTGCGAGATCTGGCCGACCATGTCCGGGCGGTTGAGGTTGGCGATCGCGATGCGCTGCGCACCGGAACGGGCCATCTGGACGTGCGGCAGGTTGACCGAGTTCTTGATGTTGCCGTTCTCGATGTAGTCGCGCACCTGGTCGGCGACCATGATCGCGCAGTTGTCCTCGGCCTCGTCGGTGGAAGCACCCAGGTGCGGCAGGGTCAGGCACTTGGGGTGGTTCTTGGTGAGGTTGGTCGGGAAGTCGCAGACGTAGGACAGGGCCTTGCCGTTGTCGAGCGCGTCGACCATGGCCTGCTCGTTGACGATGCCGTCACGGGCGAAGTTAAGGACCACGACGTTGTCCTTCATGAACGCCAGGCGCTCGGCGTTGATCAGGTCCTTGGTCTGCTCGACCAGCGGCACGTGCAGGGAAACGAAGTCCGCCTTGGCCAGAACCTCGTCGACGCTGCCCGCCTGGTGGACGTCCGGGGACAGCTCCCAGGCACGCTCGACGCTGATGCCCGGATCGAAGCCGATCACGCGCATGCCCAGCGCCTTGGCCGAGTTGGCCACGCGCACGCCGATCGCGCCCAGGCCGATGATGCCCAGGGTGCGTCCCGGCAGTTCGAAGCCCTTGAAGTTCTTCTTGCCGGCCTCGGTCGCCTTGTGGATCTCCTCGTCGGAACCCTCGAGGTTGCGGGCGAAGTCCCAGGCCGGGCCGATGTTGCGGATCGACATCAGCATGCCGGCGATGACCAGCTCCTTGACCGCGTTGGCGTTGGCGCCCGGCGCGTTGAAGACCACCACGCCCTTGTCGGTCATCCGGTCGACCGGCACGTTGTTGACACCGGCGCCGGCACGACCGATGGCCAGCAGCGACTCCGGCAGATCCATGTCGTGCATCTTGGCCGAGCGGACCAGAATGGCGTCGGCATCCTCGATCTCGGCGCCGATGTCGTACTTGTCGGTCGGCAGGCGCTCGAGGCCCTTGTTGGAAATGGCGTTGAGGGTGTGAATCTTGTACATGACGGATTCCTTGAAAACGTGTGTCTTGCGCTCGGGCGAGCGGGGCTCAGCCGTGACGCTTGGCGAAGTCGTTCATGAAGTGGATCAGCGCGTCGACGCCGGCCTCGGGCATGGCGTTGTAGATGCTCGCGCGCATGCCGCCCACCGAGCGGTGGCCGTTGAGCGTGACCAGGCCCTGACGACCGGCCTCTTCGAGGAAGGTCTTGTCGAGCGAATCGTCGGCGAGCATGAACGGCACGTTCATCCAGGAGCGGTAGGCCGGCTCGACCGGGTTGCGGTAGAAGTCGTTGCCGTCGATGGCGGCGTAGAGCTTCTCGGCCTTGCGCTGGTTGATCTTGCCCATTTCCTCGAGACCGCCCTTGGCGAGCAGGTGCTCGAACACCAGACCGGCCATGTACCAGGCGTAGGTCGGCGGGGTGTTGTACATGGAGTCGGCCTCGGCCTGGGTGGCCCAGTCGAGCATCGCCGGGGTGGTCTCGCGCGACTTGCCGAGCAGGTCCTCGCGGACGATCACGATCGTCAGGCCGGCCGGGCCGACGTTCTTCTGCGCACCGGCGTAGATGACGCCGAACTTCGAGACGTCGATCGGGCGCGACAGGATGGTCGAGGACATGTCCGCGACCAGCGGCACGTCGCCGGTGTCCGGGATGTAGGGGAACTCGACGCCGGCGATCGTCTCGTTCGGGGTGTAGTGGACGTAGTCGGCATCGGCGGAGAACTCGATCTCGCCCTCGGCCGGCAGCGTGGTGAAGTTCTCCGGCTTGGTGTCGGCAACGACGTTCACGTCGCAGAGGCGCTTGGCTTCCTTGATCGCCTTGACCGACCAGTGGCCGGTGTTGAGGTAGTCGGCCTTGCCCGAACCGTTGCCCAGGTTCAGCGGAATCGCGCCGAACTGGGTCGAGGCGCCGCCCTGCAGGAACAGCACCTTGTAGTTGTCCGGGATGTTCATCAGCTTGCGCAGGTTGGCTTCGGCCTGCTCGGCGATGGCGACGAAATGCTTGCCGCGATGGCTCATTTCCATGACCGACATGCCGGTTCCCTGGTAATCGACCATCTCGTCCCGCGCGCGGGTGAGGACCTCGGTGGGCAACATCGCCGGACCGGCGCTGAAGTTGTAAACGCGAGCCATGACTACTCCTGAACAGAAACGGAAAACAAGCGACCGGGCGA
>NZ_JBKHFB010000049.1:0-13189 GCF_046540515.1 Guyparkeria sp. | reverse complement strand
TTTTTACATCGCCCCTCCCGAGTGCTGACGGGCGACGGCCCGTTACCGGTAACGGAGCGAGGCGGTGCTGTTCCAGCCCGAGCGGGGCCGACGAGCACCATCGCCAGGGCTCGATCTTGCCAAGCGCCCGGCAAAAGGAGTATGATTCGGCGCTCTTTTTTGGCCCCGGCACCGTCCGGGCCGAAGAAAGAGCCAAGTCGTCCGCGCACGTTAACCACTCCGACGTGGCCGGATATCCAAAAATAAACCTGAACTGGAGTTGATCATGCCCAAGATCAAGACTAATCGCGGGGCCGCCAAGCGGTTCAAGATCACCGCGGGCGGCGTCAAGCGTCGTCAGTCGCACCTGCGTCACATCCTCACGAAGAAATCGTCGAAGCGGAAGCGTCAGCTCGGTTCGCCGGCCTACGTTCACGAGGCCGACGTCCAGCTCGTCGAGCGCATGATGCCCTACGGCAAGAAGTGAGGAGATAGACCATGGCACGAGTCAAGCGTGGCGTTACCGCCCATGCCAAGCACAAGAAGGTCCTGAACAAGGCGAAGGGTTACTACGGTGCGCGTTCGCGTACCTACCGCTCCGCCAAGCAGGCAGTCATCAAGGCCGGCCAGTACGCCTACCGTGACCGTCGCGCGAAGAAGCGCGTGTTCCGCGGCCTGTGGATCGCGCGTATCAACGCCGAGGCACGCAACAACGGCCTGTCATACAGCCGCATGATCGACGGCCTGAACAAGGCCAACGTCGAGGTCGACCGCAAGGTCCTGGCCGACATCGCGGTACACGACAAGGCGGGTTTTGCCGCCCTGGCCGAAAAGGCGAAGGCTGCCCTGGCAGGCTGATCCGGACCGATCTCGCATCGCGGGCGACCACCGGTTGCCCGCTCGGATCATCGAAAGGCGCCCGAGGGCGCCTTTTTTCGTTGAAGGCATTGATTTTACTCAGGTTTACGCCACAATAACGCCCTTCGCCGGAGGCCGGTCCTGCCCGACTTCCGGCAACGGGTGGCTAAGCAACTGGAAGGAGCGTGTAAGCGGTGAGCAACTCCCTGGACACCTTGGAGACCGACGCACTGGCGCGCATCGAGGCAGCCGACAGTCTCGACGCACTCGAGGCCTTGCGGGTGGAATACACGGGCAAGAAGGGCTCGATCACGGCCCAGATGAAGACCCTCGGCCAGCTCGCCCCCGAGGAGCGCAAGACGCGCGGGGCGGCCATCAACGCGGTCAAGGACCGCGTGATCGCTGCATTGAAGACACGCCGCGAGACCCTGCAGGCCGCCGCGCTCAAGGCCAGGCTCGATGCCGAGACCATCGACGTCACCCTGCCCGGTCGTCGCCGCCCGCCCGGGGCCAAGCACCCGGTCACCCAGATCACCGAGCGCGTCGCCGCCATCTTCCAGGCGATGGGTTTTCGCGTCGCCGAGGGCCCGGAGATCGAGGACGACTGGCACAACTTCACCGCCCTGAACATCCCCGAGAGCCACCCGGCTCGGGCGATGCACGACACCTTCTACTTCGACGCCAGCCACCTGCTGCGCACCCACACCTCGCCGGTGCAGATCCGCGCCATGCAGGAAGAAAAGCCGCCGCTGAAGGTGATCGCCCCCGGCCGCGTCTACCGCTGCGACTCGGACATGACGCACTCACCGATGTTTCACCAGATCGAGGTGCTCTACCTCGACGAGAACGTGCGTTTCACCGACCTGCGCGCCACGCTGGAGACCTTCCTCGCCGCCCTGTTCGAGCGCGAGGACCTGCCCATCCGCCTGCGCCCGTCGTTCTTTCCCTTCACCGAACCGTCGGCCGAGGTCGACATCCAGTGCGTCCACTGCGGTGGCGAGGGCTGCCGCGTGTGCAAGAAGACCGGCTGGATCGAGGTGCTGGGCGCCGGCATGGTCCACCCCAACGTGCTGCGCTCGGTGGATCTCGACCCGGCCGAGGTGAGCGGTTTCGCCATCGGCATGGGCGTCGAGCGCCTGGCTATGCTGCGCTACGGGGTCGACGACCTGCGGGCGTTCTTCGAGAACGACCTGCGCTTTTTGCGCCAATTCCAGTAATACACATCCCGTCGAGCCGGAGGCGCCGGCCGACCCACCGAATTTGTGCCCGGCCGCCTGCACCACCGCGGCGGCCGACCGGACCAAGGCCCGAGGACCTGACACCCGATGCTTTTTTCCGAGAACTGGCTGAGAACCTGGATTGATCCGCAGGTCGACACTCAAGCGCTGGCCCACCGCCTGACCATGGCCGGGCTGGAGGTCGATGCGATCGAACCCGCCGCCCCGGCCTTCGACAACGTCGTCGTCGCCGAGGTCAGAACCGTGCGTCCGCACCCGGATGCCGACAAGCTGCGCGTCACCGAGGTCTTCGACGGCGAGACCACCTGGCCGGTCGTCTGCGGCGCGCCCAATGTGCGCGTTGGGCTACGCGCCGCGCTGGCGAGAGTCGGCGCCACCCTGCCCGACGGCATGAAGATAAAAAAGGCGAAACTGCGCGGCGAACCCTCCCACGGCATGCTCTGCGGTGCCGACGAACTGGGGCTTTCCAGCTCTCGCGACGGCCTGCTGGAACTGCCCGACGACGCCCCCGTGGGTAAGGATCTGCGCGAGTGGCTGGATCTCGACGATGCCGTGATCGAACTCGGCATCACCCCCAACCGCGGCGACGTGCTCTCGATCGCCGGGCTGGCGCAGGAATGCAGCGCCCTGTTCGATGCCAGGCTGACCGCGCCCGACACCCAGGCCCCGGCCACGTCCATCGATGCCACCCAGCCGGCGGCCATCGAGGCGGCCGATGCCTGCCCGGTCTACCTCACCCAGGTGATCGAGGACATCCCGGCCCGCGGCGAGACCGACGTGCTGATCGCCGAGCGCCTGCGCCGCGCCGGCGTCTCGACGGTCGAGCCGATCGTCGATCTGTTGAACTACGTGATGCTCGAGACCGGCCAGCCGATGCACGCCTTCGACGCCGAGAAGCTCGACGGCGATATCCGCGTGCGCTGGGCGACGGCCGGCGAGAAGATGATCGGCCTGAACGAACAGGAACTGACGCTGGAGGAGGACTGCCTGGTGGTGGCCGATGCCGCCAACCCGATCGCGCTGGCCGGCATCATCGGCAGCCAGCCCTCCGGCGTATCCGGCGAGACGCGCCGCATCGTGCTGGAATCCGCCCACTTCACCCCCGAGGCGGTCGCCGGACGGGCGCGACGCTTCGGCCTGACCACCGACGCCGCCTTCCGCTTCGAGCGCGGCGTCGACCCGAGCCTGCCACGCCGGGCGATCGACCGCGCCGCCCAGCTGATCACCGAGCGGCTCGGTGGCCAGGCCGGCCCGGTGCTCGAGGCGAGCGGTGGCCACGAACTGCCCTCCCCGGCGCCGATCACGCTCGACATGGACTGGGCCGAGCGGCGCCTTGGTCTGCCGGTGGCCACCGACCGCGCCGCGGACCTGCTGACCCGGCTGGGCTGCGAGGTAAGGGTCGACGGCGACGTGCTAACCGTCGTGCCGCCCAGCCGTCGCTTCGATCTGGCCATCCCCGAGGACCTGCTCGAGGAGCTGGCACGCCTGATCGGCTACGACGAGTTCCGCGCGCCGATCGCGCGCATGACCCCGGAGATCGGCCTGCCGGCGGCCACCGACAACACCACGACCCGCATCGGCGATCTGATGGCCGACCGCGGCTACTTCGAGGCGATCACCTACAGCTTCGTCGATCCCGAGCTTGACGCGGTGATCACCCCCGACAGCCCGCCCATCGCCCTGGCCAACCCGATCGCTTCGCAGATGGCGGTAATGCGCCAGAGCCTCTGGCCGGGCCTGCTCGAGGCGGTCGCCCACAACCAGAAGCGCCAGCAACCGGCGATCCGCCTGTTCGAGACCGGCCACCGTTTTGCCGGCTCCACCGCCGAGGCGGCCCGCGAGACCGGCGAGCTGGCCTTCGTCGCCGCCGGGCTCGCCGCCCCGGAACAATGGGCCCAGGCCACCCGACCGGTGGACTTCTACGACATCAAGGGCGATCTCGAGGACCTGCTCGAGGGGCTCGGCCTGTCCGACAAGCTGACCTTCCGCGCAGGCCGGCACCCCGCTCTGCATCCCGGTCAGGCGGCCGAGGTGCTGGTCGACGGCGAAACGGTCGGCGAGTTCGGCGCCCTGCACCCTGACACGCTCAAGGCCTTCGACCTCAAGGGGCCGGTATTCGCCGCCCGGCTGTCGCTGGCCGGCATCGGCCAACGGTCGCTGCCGCAGAGCGCGACGTTGTCGAAGTTCCCGCGCATCCGCCGGGATCTGGCCCTGGTGACCCCGACAACGCTTGCCTTTAGCGACCTGGCGCGCGCCATCGAGACGGCCGGCGGCGAGTTCCTGCGGGAGGTGGAGCCGTTCGACCGCTACGTGGGAGAAGGCGTGGCCGAGGGCAGGCAGTCGCTGGCGGTAAAGCTCGTGTTCCAGAATGACGAGCGCACCCTCACCGACGACGAGATTACCGATACAATCAACCACATACTCGAACACCTCCGCCAGCACGACGTCGAGCTGCGCGGTTGACTTGACCCCGGGAACCGATTTACATGGCTCTTACGAAAGCGGATCTGGTAGAAACGCTGCACAACGAACTTGGCCTCAACAAGCGTGAAGCCAAGGACTTCGTCGATCTCTTCTTCGAGGAGATGCGGCAGGTGCTGGAATCGGGCGAGGACATCAAGCTCTCCGGCTTCGGCAACTTCCAGCTGCGGGACAAGAACGAACGCCCCGGGCGCAACCCGCGCACCGGGGAGATGATTCCCGTCACCGCCCGCCGGGTGGTGACCTTCCGCGCCGGCCAGAAACTCAAGTCGCTGGTGGAAGCCTATGACGGCCCAGAGCAAGACTGAATTCACCTTCCCGCCGATTCCCAGCAAGCGGTATTTCACCATCGGGGAAGTCGGCCAGCTGTGTGACGTCAAGTCGCACGTCTTGCGCTACTGGGAGCAGGAATTCGAACCGCTCAAGCCGATCAAGCGCCGCGGCAACCGCCGCTACTACCAGCGCCACGACATCGAGCTGATCCGCCTGATACGCACCCTGCTCTACGAACAGGGCTTCACGATCGCCGGCGCCCGCCAGCAGCTCGCCGCCCTGCCCAAGGCCTCCTCGCGCGAGTCCTCCAGTGCGCTCGAAGCGGTGCGCGAGATGCGCGAGCGCATCAGCCAGAGCGGCGGGAACCTGCTGGCGCTCGATCCCCAGAGCGAGCCCCGCGCCGAGGGCGAGTCACCGTCGCCGCACGAGTCCGGCGAGCCACCCCTGCCCGCCGGCCGCCAACTTGACCTGCGCGAGATCCGCCTCGGCCTCGAGGCCCTGGTCGACGAGCTGGCCCCCTACTGCAACAAGCGCTGACTCCCTGATTCGGAAATCCGGCACCCCGGCTCAGGCGGCGATATGCGCCCCGACCGGCCGTACTTCCGCCCCCCGACGACGCTCGACGAAATGACGCAGGTAACGCGCCTGCAGATCCGCACTCTCCAGCAGGATGAACAGGTCCGCGCAGCCGAACGCCGGGTCCCAGCACGGCTCACCGGCCACCGTCGCCCCCAGCCGCATGTAGGCCTTCAGCAGCGGCGGCAACCGTGGCGATACGCCCGCCCGCTCGCCGACGAGCGGTGGCAACGGTCGGCGTGGCCGGACCCGCCGGTCGGCCGGGGCCGGGTGGCAGTGATTGAGGTGATCGCTGATCGCCCGCGCCGTCGCCCCACCGTCGCCCATCGGAATCGAGGCACAGCCGATCAGGTAGCCGAAACGGTTGTCCGCCATGAATCGGGCCAGCCCCGCCCAGAGCGCGGCGATGGTCCCGCCGCGGCGCCAGCCCGGATCGACACAGGTCCGACCGATTTCCATGACCCGCCCCGGCAACTCACGGATCCCGGCGAGGTCGAATTCCTGCTCGGAATAGAAACCGCCGGTCAGGCGAGCCTGGGTATCGGTCAGCACCCGGGTGCAGGCGACCACCAGGCCGTCGGCATCCCGCACCATCAGGTGGTGGCAGTGCGGGTCGAAGCCATCGCGCTCGAGCCCCGCGTGCCCGGCGGGAATCCGCGCCCCCATTTCCTCGACGAACACGCGGTAACGCAGCCGGTAGCAGGCCTCGCGCTCGGCTTCGCTGGTCGCGAAGGCAACCGAAAGCCCACCGGATGCCCCGGGCCGGCCGTGCCGGCTTGCCTCGTCTGGCTGCATGAACCCTCTCCTTGACGTGGTGTGACCACGCGCAGGGTGGGGAGAGGAGTTGGCAGGAACATGACGGGAGCATGTCGATCCGATGACGGCCTCGCCACCCGGCGAGAACCGTCAATGCCACGAGGGGGCAAGTCCGGTCAGAGAGACTCCCTTGCCGGCGCTCAGCCAAACGACTCCATGAGCCGATCGGGGTCGTCCACCGGCGGCAGGCAGGCCGTCCCGCGACAGACATAGGCCAGCCCGACCCCGTCCTCCGGCCGCGGCTTGTCGGCGAGCAGTTCGTCGTCGCCGCTGGCGATCACGGTGATACCTCGCCGACGCAGATTGCCGATCGCCGCCTGCCAGGCAGGCAGGTCGCGCGCCTTGATCACCACCACCGGACCCGGTTGATGGAAACGCCGCAGGGCGGCCAGCAGACGGCCGTGGGCCTGCGGGGCGCGTTCGATCGAGCCGGCCGCGGCCTTGAAGATGCCCTCGGCGAGGGCCAGCCAGTTCGTGCGCCCCAGCGCGTAACCCAGCCGGGTGAGCGTATCGGCGAGCACCGCGTTGCCGGACGGCTGGGCATCATCGGTGAACACCACCAGTCCCGCCACCGGCGCCCCGTGCCCCACGTGGCTGAGACGAAATGCCCCGCCCGGATCGGCGAACCGCTGGGTGATGGTCTCGACGATCGCCTCGATGCGTCGCAGGCGCCCGCGACTCGGAGCACGAAACAAGGCCTCTGTCTCGGCCTCGAGCAGCAGCGCGAGGTCGTCGAGGAAGGCCGGTACCGAGGGGCGCCCGTCGAGGTGACCGGTGGGCAGGTCGGCCACGGCGGCCTCGGCAGGCACCAGCCGGTCGAGCAGGTCGATTCCGCGGCTCGCCCAGTCGTCACGCCCCAGCCGACTGCCGGCGCGCATCAGTCCGGTGGCCAGCAGGGCGTTCAACCCGAGCAGGGACTTGTCGTCGCGCTTGGGCTGGGGACGGGCATCACGAACGGACAGGAGCGCATGGCGCACCGGCTCGTCCAGGGGGTGCACCTCCTCGACCCGTTTGGCACGGTGTACCGCGGCGAGATGCCAGCGCCCCTCGAAGTTGGCCGGCCGGTCGAGGCCGTAGTCGCCGAGAAACCACTCGATGCGGGCGGCGTCCAGGCCGGCCGCCTCCAGCACCGAGCGCACCTCGTCGGGGGTCCAGAGGTAGGTGGCGCCCTCCTCCCCCTTGGTATCGGCATCCAGGCTGGCCGCGAAGGTGCCGTCGGGCAGGCGCATGCGCTCGAGAAAGTGCGCGATGCTCCGCTCGAGCAGTGATTCGATCACGGCACGACGTTCAGCATTCTCGGGGGCCAGCAAGGCAAAGCGTGACAAGGTATCCGGCAGCTGGGCGTTGTCCAGCAGCATCTTCTCGAAGTGGGGGATGGTCCAGTCGGCATCCACGCAGTAGCGGAAAATGCCGCCGTCGAGGTGATCGAACAGCCCGCCGTCGAGCAGGGCGGCCACGGCATGGTCCAGCCGCCCGCCCCCGTCGGCATCCCGGGCGGCCGCCTCGTCGATGAGAAAGTCGAGTATCGGCAACTGCGGGAACTTCGGTGCCCCGCCGAGTCCACCGTGCTCATCGTCCAGTGCCCCTTCGAGGCGAGCGCGGGCGGCATCGACCCGGGACACCGGGGGCAGCTCGTCGCTGCCCGGTGGCGTGGCGCTCAGGGCCCGGTGAACGGCCACGCCCTGCTCGCGCGTCTGGTCGCGCTTCTCGCGGTAGGCGCTGTGCACCCGTTCGAGCAAGTCGGCAAAGCCGGGCATGCCGAAACGCGGCTCGGCGGGGAAGTAGGTGCCGATGAAGAACGGGGTCAGGTCATCGGGGTTGAGAAAGGCGGTCAGCGGCCAGCCGCCGCCCCGCTGGTTCAGCAGCGCGTGCGCGGTCTGGAACGTCTTGTCGAGATCGGGGCGCTCCTCGCGATCGACCTTGATGTTGATGAAGTACCGGTTCATCACCGCGGCGATCCCCGGATCGGAGAAGCTCTCGCGTGCCATCACGTGGCACCAGTGGCAGGCGGCGTAGCCGATCGAGAGCAGGATGGGGCGATCCTCGGCGCGGGCGCGATCGAGTGCCTCGTCGTTCCAGGGATACCATTCGACCGGGTTGTCGGCGTGAGCCTGGAGGTAGGGGCTGGTGGATTCGAGCAGGCGCGGATTGGCCATCGGTGGCTCCATTGACGCGGGGAATGGGTGTCGCGAGAAAGAGCCAACGATACTGGTAGACTCGTGCGCGTTTCACAACAACGGCCCTCCCCATGGACTATCCCGTCATCGACCCCGTCGCCCTGCAGATCGGCCCGCTGGCCATTCACTGGTACGGGCTGATGTACCTGTTCGGCTTTGCCGGCGCATGGGCGCTGGCCCGCCTGCGCGCGCGTCGCCCCGACTGGCCGATCAGCCCGGTGCAGGTCGATGATCTGCTGTTCTACGGAGCACTGGGCGTGATCGTCGGCGGGCGCGTCGGCTACATGCTCTTCTACCAGCCGGGCATGCTGATCGACTCGCCCTTGAGCCTGTTCGCGATCTGGGACGGCGGCATGAGCTTCCACGGCGGATTGCTGGGCGTGCTGGTGGCCATGGCGCTCTATGCGCGCCGGCAGGGGCTGGCATTCTTCACGCTCACCGATTTCATCGCTCCGCTGGTGCCGGTAGGCCTGTTCTTCGGCCGAATCGGCAACTTCATCAATGCCGAGCTCTGGGGCAGTCCCACCGCCCTGCCCTGGGGCATGGTCTTTCCCGGCGGCGGCCCGGAGCCGCGCCACCCGTCGATGCTCTACGAGGCCTTTCTCGAGGGGCTGGTGCTGTTCGCGCTGCTATGGGTCTTCTCCATGCGCCCGCGGCCACGCATGGCCGTCTCGGGTCTGTTCCTAGCCGGCTACGGAACCTTCCGCTTCGCCGTCGAGTTCGTCCGCGAGCCGGATGCCCACATCGGCTATCTCGCGGGCGACTGGCTGACCATGGGTCACGTCCTGTCCGCGCCCATGATCCTCGCCGGTGCTGCCCTGCTCGCCTGGGCGTATCGCCGCGGTATCATGGATCGCCCCGCTCACACCCAAGCTGGAACCAAGTCCGAATGAAGGCCTATCTCGACCTGATGCAACGCGTGCTCGACCACGGCGTGGACCGCGATGACCGCACCGGCACCGGCACACGCAGCGTATTCGGCCACCAGATGCGCTTCGACCTCGCCGCGGGCTTCCCGGCGCTGACCACCAAGAAGCTGCACCTGCGCTCGATCATCCACGAGCTGTTGTGGTTCATCAGCGGGGACACCAACGTGCGCTACCTGCAGGACAACGGCGTGCGCATCTGGAACGAATGGGCCGACGAGAACGGTGACCTGGGTCCGGTCTATGGCGCGCAGTGGCGCTCCTGGCCGACGCGCGACGGCGGCACCATCGATCAGCTCGGCGGCGTGATCGAGCAGATCAAGACCAATCCGGACTCGCGCCGGCTGATCGTCACGGCCTGGAATCCGGCCGACGTCCCCGAGATGGCGCTGCCACCCTGCCATCTCTTGTTTCAGTTCTATGTCGCCAACGGCAAGCTTTCCTGCCAGCTCTACCAGCGCAGCGCCGACATCTTCCTCGGGGTGCCCTTCAACATCGCCAGCTACGCCCTGCTGACCATGATGGTCGCCCAGGTCTGCGACCTCGAACCCGGCGAGTTCGTCCACACGCTGGGCGACGCGCACCTCTACCACAACCATCTCGACCAGGCACGCGAACAGCTCACGCGAGAACCGCGTTCCCTGCCGACCATGCGCATCAACCCCGCGCGACGGACCATCGACGAGTTCGTCTTCGAGGACTTCGAACTGGTCGACTACGACCCGCACCCGCACATCAAGGCCAAGGTCGCCGTGTAACGAGATCGAGCTGCCAACATCGCCAGCCTCGGGTCGAAAGAACGGATTGACATGAACGCCCCCCGTATTTGGGCTAGACTGCCGGGTCGATCCCACTTCATTGCCGCAAGGCAGGAATTCCCATGCGC
This sequence comes from Guyparkeria sp., assembly GCF_046540515.1. Classification (GTDB taxonomy): domain Bacteria; phylum Pseudomonadota; class Gammaproteobacteria; order Halothiobacillales; family Halothiobacillaceae; genus Guyparkeria. The sequence continues at coordinate 2,979 of NZ_JBKHFB010000049.1, read as the reverse complement.
GTCAGTCTCATCGCCGCGATGGCCCGCAACCAGGTCATCGGTCGCAACAACCAGCTCCCGTGGCGGCTGCCGGCCGACCTCAAGCATTTCAAGCAGCTGACCATGGGCAAGCCGCTGATCATGGGACGCAAGACCTTCGAGTCGATCGGCAAACCGCTCCCGGGCCGCACCAACATCGTGGTCACGCGCGACCAGGGCTTTGCCGCCGAGGGCGTGATCGTGGTGCATTCGCTCAATGCCGCCCTGGCCGAGGCCGAAAAGCACCTCGACGAAAGCGAGGAGGCCATGGTGATGGGCGGGGCCAACATCTACTACCAGTACCTGCCGCGTGCCGACCGCATGTACCTGACGCTGGTGGAAGTGGAGATCGCCGGCGACGCGCACTTCCCCGTCTACGTACCCGACGAGTGGGAGCTGACCGAGGCGACGCGCCACGACCCCGACGACAAGAACCCCTATCCGTACCAGTTCCTGGTCTTCGACCGCGTCCCGACCTGAACCTCGGCCGGCCGCACCGGTCTGACCCGATCCAAGACATCAGCTATCATCCGGTGAAAGGATTCCCGAACCGCGCGGCGCCGCATGCCGCCGGAACCGACAACTACGGAGTCCGCATGAACCAGCCCTCACTCGACCTGCGCGACGAATTCGATTACCAGCCCGAGCTGATCGCCCGGCTGGTCCACGTCTACGACATCGCCGTCAGGCATCGCTGGATCTACGCCAGCGGGATTGCCCTGACCGGCGCGTTCTTCATGCTGCAGTGGTCGCTCTTGGCCGACACGGCCCAGTACGGCCACCCCTGGGTGGGCGTGCCGCTGATCGCGATGGCCGTCTGGCTGGCCCTGGCCCCGGCGGCGACCGTCGCCAAGTGGGTGTCCCTGCCGGCGCATTTCAGTGGCGACTACCTCTCCTACCGCGACATCCACTGGATGCAGCAGATGACCGAGCGCCACCCGGTGCTGGTCACCACCGCCGAGCCCTTCCTCAATGCACGCGAGCCGGTGCCGGTCGGCGCGTTGCGCGAGTTCTGGGCACCACTGGTCCGCGAGGAAGAGCGCCAGCAACGCTGAGCTCATTTCTTCTTCGGAAGACGCACCTGCCGCTCGGCCTGCTCGAGCACGTGATCGTGAAAGCTGCGCATCACCGGGGTGTCGCGCTTGCCCTGGCGCTGGACCATGTACCAGTGCCGGATGATCGGCAGCCCGACCACGTCCAGTATCACCAGCCGGCCGGTCTCCAGCTCGAGCTCCAGGGTGTGCTGGGAGACGATGCCCACACCCAGTCCCGCCTCGATCGCCTGCTTGATCGCCTCGTTCGAGCGCATCTCCAGCCCCGGCTTGACCGCGAACCCGTGCTCTTCGAAGAACCGTTCGATCGCCGCGCGCGTGCCCGAGGCGGATTCGCGCTGTACGAACCGGTGCTGCGCGAGCTCTTCCAGCGCGATCGACTTGCGCCCGGCCAACGGGTGATCGGCGGCAGCGATCGCGACCAGCGGGTTTTCCAGGAACGCCTCGGAATGCAGGTCCGCGTCCGTGGGCGGCTCACCCATGATCACGATGTCGGCCTCGTTGTCCGCCAGTTGCCGCAGCAGTCGTTGTCGGTTGGTCACGTCCAGGCTGATCGACACACCGGGATAACGCTTGGAAAAGTCGGCCAAGAGGCGGGCGACGAAGTAGTTGGCCGTGCTCGCCACGCTGACCCGCAGGTGGCCGCGGTGCACCCCCTTCATCCCCTCCAGCACCTCCTCGGCCTCGGTGATCACCTCGAGGATGCGCTGGGCGTAGCCGTAGAGCTCCCGACCGGCGTCCGTGAGGTACAGTTGTCGGCCGGTCTGCTCGAACAGGGGCAGGTCGACATTGTCCTCCAGCTGACGGATCTGCATTGACACCGCAGGTTGCGTAAGATGCAGCTTCTCGGCTGCCTTGGTGTAGTTGAGGAGTTCGGCCGCGGCACTGAAGACGCGCAGCTGGTGCAATGTGAATCGGATCATCGGCTATTCCATAAGGCTTTCTTTATGGTGAACATCATTTATTTTGAATTGCTTTGATGGTCGGTGGACGTATAGTATCGGCCGAGACGAAAGAGGGGCCTTCCCCCTAGGTCGATCCCAAACCCAATGCCAACCTTACCCTTCCGGAGGATCGCTATGGCGACTAAAAGTTACAGCGCGGGCGTAAAAGATTACCGCGAAACCTACTGGATGCCGGAGTACACGCCGCTCGACACCGACCTGCTGGCGTGCTTCAAGATCACCCCGCAGCCGGGCATCGATCGCGAGGAAGCCGCTGCCGCCGTTGCAGCCGAGTCCTCCACCGGTACCTGGACCACGGTGTGGACCGACCTCCTGACCGACATGGACTTCTACAAGGGTCGCGCGTACCGCATCGAGGACGTGCCCGGTGACGACACCGCCTTCTACGCCTTCATCGCGTACCCGATCGACCTGTTCGAGGAAGGCTCTGTCGTCAACGTGTTCACCTCGCTGGTCGGCAACGTGTTCGGCTTCAAGGCCATCCGTGGCCTGCGCCTGGAAGACGTCCGCTTCCCGATCGCCTACATCAAGACCTGTGGTGGTCCCCCGCACGGCATCCAGGTCGAGCGTGACAAGCTGTCCAAGTACGGCCGTCCGATGCTGGGCTGCACCATCAAGCCGAAGCTGGGCCTGTCGGCCAAGAACTACGGCCGTGCGGTCTACGAGTGCCTCCGCGGTGGTCTCGACTTCACCAAGGACGACGAGAACATCAACTCCCAGCCGTTCATGCGCTGGCGTGACCGCTTCCTGTTCGTCCAGGAAGCCACCACGACCGCCGAGAACCAGACCGGCGAGCGCAAGGGTCACTACCTGAACGTCACCGCGCCGACCCCGGAAGAGATGTACAAGCGTGCCGAGTTCGCCAAGGAGATTGGCGCACCGATCATCATGCACGACTACATCACCGGCGGTTTCACCGCGAACACCGGCCTGGCCAAGTGGTG
>NZ_JBKHFB010000048.1:0-13627 GCF_046540515.1 Guyparkeria sp. | reverse complement strand
AGCAGCTGCGCCTGCTCGCGGAGTGCCTCGGCCATCGTGTCGAGCCCGATGGCGCCGCTGTCAGGCCGGGCGGAGCCCGCGGCGATCGGCCCCCGGTGGGAGAGGGAGCCGGCGATCAGCACGTCGGGGCGGGCGCAGCTGTCCCTGGCCCGCTGCGCGGCCCGGACCGCCGACCGATTGATGGCCTCGAATTGGCCGCCCAGGCCATCGAGCTCAAGCAGGGCGCGCGAGGCGGCGTAGGTGTTCGCCGTGACGATGTCGGCGCCGGCGGCGATGTAATCCCGGTGGATCTGTTCGAGTATCTCGGGCTGATCGAGGGAGGCCGAGCCGCTCCACGCGTTCGTGCTCATGGGCACGCCGCGCTTTTCCAGCTCCGTGCCGGTCGCCCCGTCGAGCAGCCGGATCTCGTCTTTTCGTAATGGGGTGTACGTCATCGGAGGTGCCTTTTCTGGTCGATATCGCGACTACGTATCATCGTGACGGGCAGGGTCATTCTCGATCATCGCACGCCCGCCGATTTCGCATTCGTGCCGTCTACGAAGATGAACGGCCTGTTCGAGAAAGCCGTGCAGGTCGGGCAAGTGGGTTTCGAGGTGTTCGCTGAGGTCGTGCTGTCCGGGCAGGAGGCTCAGCGTCGTCGGGGTCTCGCCGCGATGCGCATGGAGACGCTCGGCATCCGCCACCGGAATGACCGGATCATCGCGCCCGTGCACCAGAAGTACGGGGCACTGCGCGCGGGGCAGGGTGTGGATCGGCGCGATGCTGTCGAAGCGATGACCGATGACCCGCTCGACGTAGCGCAGCACGTACCAGCCGACGGGAAAGAACGGCAGTTTCTTCCATCTGAGCCACCGACGCATCATGTCCGCCGGATGGGCGAAGGTGGAGAGGCTGACCACGGCGGCGATATCGTCTCGTCTCGAGGCGGCCAGCAGTGCCGCGGCACCGCCGACCGAATGGCCCAGCAGCGCAACGGGAGCCTCGCCGATCCCGGGCTGCGCGCGTATCCAGTCCACGCTCGCCTCGATGTCCTCGGCAAACCGTGGCATGGACGAATAGTCATCCGGGTCGCTTTCGCCGTGGTTGCGCATGTCGAACAGCAGGACATGCCAGCCTTCGGCTTGTAGCGACCGTGCCAGCGGCAACATCGTTTCGCGGTTCGTGCCCCAGCCATGTGCGATCACGACCGACCCGCGAGCGCCGTGTCCCGGCAGCCACCACCCCGCCAGGTGTCGGCTTCGGCGTGTCGGGATGCGGATGGTCCGCCCCGTCAGGCCATGGTCGGCCAGCGAGCCGCGCAACGGTTCCCGGGGCGCCGCCAGGCTGCGATGCAGATGTCGGTTGAATATCGCCAGCAGGCCCATGGAAAGCAGGGCGGCAAGCGCGGCGGCCATGGCGATTGTCGTGATCACGTCCAGTCTGTCGCTCCTCCCCGGATCAAGGTTCCCCTACCGGCACGCCGGCCCGACTTGGGGGCACGTTGCCGGGCGGACCGTTCGTGGCCGGGGAGTCTAGCTTAGGAATCGATCGTGTCTGTGGGCAGGTGCAGAGGGTCCCGCCGCACCCTGGCCCACTTGGTGTCGAATTTGCACTGTCCGGGAGCAGGGGGCTTTTCGCATCGAGAGGCCCCGGGATTCACGATTTCTCTCCCCATCGTGATGCAGGGCGCCAGACGCATTGCGCGACAATGGGGCAGAGGCGAGGCACCGGCATGCAGCTGACCGATATCGATATTGTCTGGGTCCTGGTCAGTGCCACGTTGGTCCTGCTGATGCAGGCCGGGTTTCTCGCGCTGGAAACCGGCCTGACAAGACGCAAGAACGCGATCAACGTGGCGATGAAGAATGCCGCGGACCTGATGCTGGCCCTGCTCGCCTTCTGGTCGGTGGGTTTTGCCCTGATGTTCGGGCCGAGCCTGTCGGGCCTGATCGGCGCCGGCGGCTGGCTGCCGGACCTGTCCGACCTGACCGCAAGCGAGGCCGCCTTCTTCGTCTTCCAGGCCATGTTCGCCGCCACGGCCGCGACGATCGTTTCCGGTGCCGTCTCCGAACGGATGGCGTATGTGGGTTACGGCCTGGTGACCCTGGTGGTGGTCCTGCTGCTTTACCCGTTGACCGGTCACTGGGCCTGGGGCGGGGTTTTCGCGGCCGGCGACGGCTGGCTGGCCGCGATGGGCTTTGTCGACTTTGCCGGCTCGACGGTCGTGCACAGCGTGGGCGGTTGGGTCGCGCTCGCCGCGGTGCTGGTGGTCGGTCCCCGGATCGGGCGGTTCACCGATGAGGGGGTGCAACGGGTTCCGGCCAGCAATCTGCCGTTCGCGCTGCTCGGCGGCCTGTTCTTCCTGATCGGCTGGATCGGCTTCAACGGCGGGAGCGAACTGGGACTGACCGAGCGCGTCCCTGCCATCATCGGGAACACCTTGCTGGCCGCCGCGGCCGGGGCGGTGACCGCCTACCTGCTTGGTCAGCGTATCGAGGGGCGGTACGTCGACAATCTCCTGCTGCCCCTCAACGGGTTGCTGGCCGGGTTGGTGGCGATCACGGCCGGTGCACATGCCGTCTCCACCGGCGTGGCGGTGCTGATCGGGGCGATCGGTGCCGCCGTGATGCTGGTCGTCGACATGTGGATGATCCGCCGCCGACTGGATGACGCCATCGCGGCGGTGCCGGTCCATCTGGCCGCCGGTATCTGGGGCACGCTGGCCGTGGGTCTGTTCGGCAAGCTCGACCGGCTGGGGACGGGACTGGGTCGGCTCGAGCAGATCGGGGTGCAGGTGCTGGGCATTGTCGCCATCGGCGCGACCACGTTCATCCTGGCCTGGTTGATCCTGCGGGGCATCGATCGCTGGCGGCCGCTGCGCGTGAGCGCCGAGGACGAGCAGGTGGGTCTCAATGTCAGTGAACACGGTGAGCGAACGGACCTGATCGATCTGCTCACGGCCATGGAACGTCAGGCCGCGGATGGCGATATCTCCAGGCCCGTGCCGGTCGAGCCGTTCACCGAAGTCGGCCTGATCGCCCGTCGCTATAACGAGGTGATCAAGGCGCTGGAGCGTTCGGTGAGCCGAACCCGCACCATGTTCCGTGACATGAGCGAGGGCATTGTCACCTTCGATACCAGTGGCCGCGTGATCAGCCTCAATCCGGGAGCCGAGAGTCTGCTTGCCATCGAGGAGGCGGGCGTGAGCGGCCGGCCGCTGGAGGAGCTGTTCCGTCCATTGCTCGGCGAACGCAACGCCCGTGGCATCGACGAGCGTCTGAGTTCCGGGAAAACCGAGGAGTTGATCGGCCGGATCGGGACACGGGAACGTTTCCTGGAATTGCGCGCCTCGCGCAGCGACGAGTCGGGCGAGGCGTTCTACACCGCAATACTGCGCGACGTGACCGAGCGCCGGCAGGTGCAGAATCAACTGGATCGCGAACGCGAGCTCGCCCAGGTGACGCTGGAGTCGATCGTCGATGCCGTCATCGCCACCGACGAATCCGGGCGCGTGCGTTTCATCAACGCCAACGCCGAACGCCTGAGTCACTGGTCGGTCGATGAGGCGCAGGGCCGCTTGCTTTGCGAGCTGCTCCGTTTCGAAGAGCCTCCGGGCCGGCAAAGCTGCGAGGGACTGATTCCCGCCTTGCTGCGTGATCGCCAGGTGGTCAGCAGCACGACCACCTGGAATCTGGTCGACGATACCGGCGAGACGCGCGTGGTGCAGTACACCGCCGCGCCGATCGTCGATCGCGGCGGCGAGATGGTCGGCGGGATCGTGGTGTTGCACGACGTCACCGAGGCACGCGCCATGGAACGCCAGCTTTCGCACCAGGCCACCCACGACGCGCTTACCGGGCTGGCCAACCGCCGCGAGTTCGAGACCAGGCTTGCCGAGGCGCTGGCCGAGGCTCGCGATGACGGCCGGCAGCATGTCCTTTGCTATATCGATCTCGACCAGTTCAAGATCGTCAACGACACCTGCGGCCACCTGGCCGGAGACGAGTTGCTGCGCCAGATCAGCCGGGTGATCGGCGACTGCCTGCGCACCTCCGACGTGTTCGCCCGCCTCGGTGGCGACGAGTTCGGCGTGATCCTGCGCGATTGTCCGCCGGACGTCGGTCGCGAGCTGGCGGGCAAGATCCGCGAGCAGGTGCACCATTTCCGTTTCCCGTGGAAGGGGCGCTATTTTGCGGTCGGCACCAGTATCGGGCTGGTGGTCCTCGATGCCGGGTGCAGCGATCTGGCCGAGGTGATGGGGCAGGCGGACACCGCCTGCTACGCGGCCAAGGATCGCGGGCGCAACCGGGTGCACGTGTTCGAGCCCGATGATCGCGAGCTCGCCGAGCGGCAGGGGCAGATGCAGTGGGTGTCGCGCATCCGCTCTGCGCTGGATGCCGACCGGTTGCGCCTTTACTACCAGCCGATCGTGCCTACCTCCAGTCCGTCCGGGCCGGCCCTGCACTACGAGATCCTCGTCCGGCTGCTCGATGACGAGGACCAACTCATCCCACCCAACGCCTTCATCCCGGCGGCCGAGCGTTACGGGTTGATGCCGGAAGTCGACCGGTGGGTGGTGCGCAATACCCTGGCCTGGATGGGTGACATGCGCCGATCCGATCCGGTACGGGCAATGGCCTGCTCGATCAACCTCTCCGGTGCGAGCCTGAGCGAAACCGGCTTGCTCGACGAGATCCAGGTGCTGCTGGAGCATCACCAGGTGCCGGGCGAGGCGGTCTGTTTCGAGATCACGGAGACCAGCGCGATCGGCAACCTCGAAGCGGCCCGGCACTTCATCGATACGCTCACGCGCGTCGGCTGCCGCTTCTCGCTTGACGATTTCGGCTCCGGGCTGTCGTCTTTCGGCTACCTGCGCAACCTGCCTGTCCACTACGTGAAGATCGACGGGGTCTTCATCCGGGAGATCGTCAGCAGCCCGACCGACGAGGCGATGGTCCGCTCGATTCACTCGATCGCGCGAACCATGGATCTTCAGACCATCGCCGAGTTCGTCGAGGACGCCGAATGCGTCGAACGGCTGGCCGCGATCGGCGTCGATTTCGTGCAGGGCTACCACATCGATCGCCCACGCCCGCTGGAACAGCTCGACTGTGTCAAGTTCATGCCCCGTTGAGCACTTTTGGCGTGGCGTGCATCATCGGCGGACTTCCGGGCAACGGGCCCTCCCATTTCACTCGCTCGCCATCTCCCAGGTGTCGCGGGCGAAATTCTCCAGCGTATGGCGCATCCGGCGCACGTGGCTGCCCCGCCAGAGGACCTTGTCGCAGGTCGGGCAGTACCAGCCCTGGTTCTCGATCGCCCGCGCTTCCGCCGGTACGCATTCAAGTTGCGCAGGCGTGGCCGGACGCAGGGGCGTGTTGCAGTTCAGGCAGCGGGAGAAGGGACGATGTAGCCAGTCGATGGCGAAGCGCGCGCTGAGTTCGGCGGCAAGCTCGGTGGTCTCGTTGGCGACGAGCAGCACGACGCGCCCGTCGCCGTTGCGAAACCGCGCGAGGTGGCGATCACGGGTGATCAGCCAGCGGCATTCGTCGCGTGCCTGTTCGACCAGTGCCCGGTCGTCGCTGCCGGAAGTGGCGATGGCGGTATCGAAGCCGGCGGCGCGCAGCCAGCGGCCCAGGCGTTGCAGCATTTCATCGCAGAGGAAACGTGGCTCGGACATGATCGGTCACGGGTCTACTTCGATGGCTGTTGTCTGCCGGTGGTGTCTCACTCGGAGGGGGCGGCGACCGAGCCTGAGTAGAAGACCTCGCAGCTCTCGTCTTCCCGTGAAATGGCGTCCATCCCTCGCTGGAGCAGTCCTAGGGGGGCGCCCAGCAGTTCCTCCATAAGGTTGGGTTCCTCGACCTGGGGCGCATCGAAGCGCCCGTGCACTTCTTGTGTCACGACCGGGCAGCCCTTGCGGTCCAAGACGGCCACGGTGGCTCGATTGATCCGTTGCGACGGCATATCAAGCGACGCCTGGGCCGCGATTCGATTGCGCCTGGTCGACAGGGCCACGTCACGGCTCTGTGCCGTGCCCTCGTCGAGTTTCCAGTCGGAAACCAGATGGACGATCGGGGTTTCCTTGCCCTTCGATTCGTCAAGCAGACGCGCGAAGTCCGACCCCTTGCTGGCCAGCAGCCAGGCGGGACCGAGGAACACGACGGCGCCCGCGTCCACCAGGCTGAATCGCTGGGTGCGCCGGTAGCTGGCCAGTTCCTCGTCGAGGTCCACGCCACGGAGACGGAGGTCGCGCCCGCTGATCCTTATCTCACCGCTCAGGTGGCGCAGCCACTTGTCTGGCGGTCCTTCGCTTGCCAGGGAAGCCGTCAGGTCAGCCGCGCCGGCAATGCTGCCGGGTGGCACCCATTGCTCCGGCAGCTTGGCGAGCTCCATGGCGTCGAAGGCGATGTCGAGCATGGCATTTGCCGGCGAGTCACGGACATCCAGGCGGGCCGACCCGCCCCCGCGGCTGTCGATAAACGTCATCTGCCAGTCGTCCGTGGCGAACCGGCCGTCCTTCCCCGACCCTGACAGGGTGATGTCCGTCAGGCGCAGGGCGTTGAGACGTACGGTCTCGGCGGATGCTGTCAGCGTCAGGGACAGTCGCGAGAGCGGGTGACCGTCGTCCGACGGCGGTTCCCATTGCAGGTCGTCGAGACTCAGGTCAAGCCCGTCGATGGACAGTTCTCGATCACTTTCCGCCGCGCGCCAATGGATCTCGCCATCGCGGATACGCAGATCCAGCGGCTCGAATGGAGCGTCACGCCCGGTATCGTCCGGCGGGTCACGGGAGGCGAGGGCCTCCAGCGTGCCCGGCGTCAGCCGCACGACCGGGGCCTCGAAGCGCAACGTTTTTGGTTGCACATCGCCGCCGAGCAATGGCCACCAGCGCATCGACAGGCTGATCGAATCGAGCTCGCCGACGGGGTCGTCGCCGGACTCGGGTGCCGGTCCGACTCTCACCTCGGTCGCACGAATGATGGGGGAAGGCCAGAACCGCAACGAGACATCGCCATCGACATGCACCGGCATGTCCAGTTGTTCGCTGGCCAGCGTGGTCAGCCGTTCTCGCAGGTCGCCGGTGGGCCAGAACAGTGTTGCAACGATGGCCAGCAGGATCAGGCCCACGCAGATTGCGGCGAGCAAGATGGCTATTGAACGAACCGGGTGTCGAGTGATCGGGTTCATCGGGCACCTTTTTACGGGTTTTCGTCCAAGTGTAGGCAGGCGAGCGTGTTTCCACCGTTTTCCGAGGGCCGGTGCCCGTGGGCCCCGTCTCCTAGCTGTGTCCCGAGGGAGGGCGTCATGCCCTGTCTAATAAATAACCGGAATGCGAATGGTTTGCGTCCCTATAGTTGATCCGATACGATCCGGCTATCGAATCACGGCGCTCGCGCCATCGAACGGCCGCAAGGATGGGAGAACGACATGCAGGCAATCTCGGTGCAGCCGCCGGCTGGTGTCGGACGGCGCGGCCATTCCCCCATCCCGCGACGGGACGAGCCGATGTTCACCGGCGCCCTGGCGGAGATACCGCAGCCGGTGAACCAGGCCGGAGCGGGTGGCGTCTCGGGTGCAGCCTTGCGGGACGGTTCGGCCCTCGATGAACTCCTGGATCGTTTCGCCACGTCCTACCCGGGAGGCGATCGACGTGCGATCGCCTCGCAATGGTCCAAGTGGCTGTTTCATGCCTGGTTGTCACCGACGATCGCCGTCATGGTCCTGGACGGCCACTCGTTGGTTCGCCAGTCGGCCGACTGGGGCGTTCGATTCACGCCAGACGGTCGCGCCGAGCGGCTGTGGCTCGGGTCGACGGTCTTGCCAACGGTGCGTCTGCCCGTCGAACGGTTGTTGACGCAGCTGGTCTGCGAGGAGCTCGGCGATGCCGTGGTTGCGCTTGCCCGCCACTCGGGCGCCTCGGTCAACGTGTTCTGGAGCAATGCAGGCAATCTCGTCGAGCATGTGCTCACGCGGCTGGCCGACCATCCCGCCACCTGCGCCGATCGCCTCGCCCGGGCGCGGCAATTTCTCGAAACACCCCGCCTGGACGGCACGCGCAATCGGTTGCATCGGCCGGTGATCTATCGCCTGACCGAGGGATCGACGGCGCCGCAGCGGTTGCGTCGGGTCTGCTGCATCCGCTATCGGCTGGATGAACTCGACTACTGCGAGAACTGCCCCCTGGCCTGTCGGGCGGGCAAGCCGACTCGGGAAGACCGCTGATGTTCGAGGTGAGTGCGGCCACGTTCGTCGCCGGCGGCACCCGGGTGCTCGGCCCGGTGGATACCGTCTTCGAGCGGGGCGAGGTGGTCGGATTGATTGGCCACAACGGTTCCGGCAAGTCGACGCTGCTCAAGCTGTTGGCGGGGCAGCAGGCGCCGTCATCGGGCTCGGTACGCTTCGAGGGCTCCCCGGTTGCCGACTGGGGCGCACGGGCCTTTGCCCGTCGTGTCGCCTACCTGCCGCAGCACCCGCCGGCGACCGGTCATCTCACGGCCCGCGAGCTGGTGGGGTTCGGCCGGTATCCCTGGCACGGGCTGCTGGGGCGTTTTGCCGCCGAGGATCGTCGCCGGGTCGAGACCGCCCTGCGCATGACCGACACCGAGGTCTTTGCCGACCGCGCCGTGGACACGCTTTCCGGCGGCGAGCGCCAGCGAGTGTGGCTGGCGATGTTGCTGGCCCAGCAAAGCGATTTCCTGCTGCTCGACGAGCCGCTCTCGGCGCTAGATATCGCCCACCAGGTCGAGGTGCTCGAGCTGATCCGTCGCCTGTCGCACGAATTGGGGCTGAGCGTGGTGATCGTCCTGCACGACATCAACATGGCCGCCCGGTTCTGCGATCAGCTGGTCGCGATGCACGGCGGGCGCCTGCTGGTGCGTGGGGCGCCCGAGCAGTTGATGGATTCGGCCACGCTTCGCAGCATCTACGGCGTGTCGATGCAGGTGCTCACCCCGCCGGGGCATTCACGTCCCGTCGCCATCGTCGACTGAGCCGTGATGCGGTCCTTACTCACCGGTCGCCGATGGCGGCGCTGGGCGCTGGCCGCGTGGTTCATCTCGCTGCTGGTGGCCGCGTTGCCCGTCCGGGCTGCCGACACGGCCCCGCGCATCGCGACCCTCGACTGGACGGTGGCCGAGACACTGATCGGCATCGATGCCCGGCTGGTGGGCCTGGCGCAGCTCGACGGCTACGACTCATGGGTTGCCGAGCCGGTCGTGCCGTCAACGGTGCGCGACCTGGGCCTGCGTGCGCAGCCCAATCTCGAGCAACTGGCCGCGATCGCCCCGGACCGGATCGCGCTCACGCCCATGTTCGCCAACCTCTCCGGGCGCCTGTCGAGCATCGCACCGGTCGACGTGTTCGAACTTTACGGGCCGGATGTCGATACCTGGCCGGCGCTGCGACGGGTGACCCGCGAGCTGGGCGAGTACGCCGGGCGCCGCGAGCGGGCCGAGGCACTGATCGAATCGACCGAAGACCGCCTGGCCGAACTGGCCACCCGCCTGCCCGAGGAGCCACCGGCGCTGATCGTGATCCAGTTCATGGACGAGCGCCATGTGCGGGTCTTCGGCAAGAACGGCCTCTACGACGCGGTGATGGAACGGCTGGGTATAGAGAACGGCTGGACGGGCGAGACCAATCGCTGGGGCTTTTCCCTGGTGGGGCTCGAGGAGCTCGCCGAGCTCGACGGGCGGATCGTGGTGGTCAGGCCCTACCCGGTGGGCGTCGAACGGGCCTTGGCGGAGAGCGCGTTCTGGCAGCGGCTGACGGTCGGTTCGGGGCACGCGGCCCTCGAGATCGAGCCGGTCTGGAGCTTCGGCGGTCTGCCCTCGGCCCGTCGCTTTGCCGGGCAACTGCTGGAGGCACTGGATGCGCAGTGACACGCGTCGGCCTCCGCTCGCCGCCTCGCCGCTGGGCGTGAGTGCGGGGATGCTCGTGCTGCTGGTGGGCCTGGCCGTCTGGCAGTTGCAGCAGCAGACCGGCGGCTTTGCGCTATCGAGCTGGTGGCCGGATCTGGGTGACGAGTCGGCATCGCCGGGCGACTGGGTGCTGGCGCTGGGCTGGTGGCCGCGTCTGGTCACCGCCCTGATCGCCGGTGCCGGCCTGGCGCTGGCGGGCGTGCTGATGCAGCAGGTATTGCGAAACCCGCTTGCCTCGCCGACCACGCTGGGGGTGGCCGGTGGTGCGAATCTTGCGCTGATGGCTGCGACGCTGTTCGCCCCGGCACTGATGGGGTGGGGCGCCGAGTGGGTCGCGCTGGCCGGCGGCGGGCTGGCGATGGGGCTGGTGTTCCTGTTGTCCTGGCGCCGGGCGCTGTCGCCGTTGGTGGTCGTGCTCGCCGGGCTGGTGGTCAACCTCTATCTTGGCGCGTTGGCCATGACGCTGCTGCTGTTCAACCAGGAGACCCTGCAGGGGCTCTTGATCTGGGGGGCGGGATCGCTCGCCCAGGATGGCTGGCACGACGCGGCCTTCCTCTGGCCCCGGCTGGCGCTGGCGGTGCTCGTCGCCTGGCTGCTGTTGCGGCCGTTGCGGCTGCTGGAATTGGATGACGCCAGCGGTCGCGCGCTGGGCGTGAATCTCGCTTTCCTGCGCCTGGCGGCCCTCGGCGTGGCGGTATTTCTCACCGCGGTGGTCGTCAGCGTCGTGGGGCTGATCGGTTTCATCGGGCTGGCCGCGCCGAATATCGCCCGCCTTCTGGGCGCGCACCGGCTGGGGTCACGGGTGGGTTGGTCGATGCTCATCGGGGCGTTGCTGCTGGCGCTCACCGATCTTGCGCTGCAGCACCTCGCCGCCGGGCTCGCCTGGCTGCCCACCACGATCCCGACCGGGGCGATGACCGCGGCCCTGGGCGCACCTCTGCTGCTCTGGCTGATCCCACGCCTGCGACTGGCCAGCCGAACGCCGCCGGAGGCCATGGAATCCGGCTGGCCGCAGGCGGCGCGGCCCACCCGGAGGCTCGCGATCCTCGCTCTGGCCGGGCCGGCGATCGTGGGCCTGTCGATGTTCAGCGGGTACCTTGCCGACGGCTGGTCATGGTTCAGCGGGTCGCTTGCGGTCTGGGAATGGCGCCTGCCACGGCTGCTGGCGGCGGCCGGTGCGGGCCTGTTGCTTGCCGTGGCCGGCACCTTGCTGCAACGCCTGAGTGGCAACCCCATGGCGAGCCCCGAGGTGCTGGGTATCAGCGGCGGGGTGTCGATCTTCCTGCTGCTCGGCATCGTCCTGTTGCCGTCCGCGAGCACGGTGATGCTTGCCTCGCTGGGGGTCGGTGGTGCAATCGCGGCGCTGACGGTGCTGATCCTGCTCAACCGGCGCAGCGGTTACCTGCCCGAGCGGCTGCTACTCACCGGGGTGGCGATCATGGCGCTGGCCGAGGCGGTCCGTGCGCTGGTGCTGGCCGGCAGCGACCCGCGTGGCCAGCAGATCGTGGCCTGGCTGTCGGGATCGACCTATTACGTCGGTCTGGATCAGGCACTGCTGGTAGTGGCACTCGCCGGTATCGCCCTCGGCGTCGCTCTGCTCTTTTCCCGCTGGCTGGAGTACTTCCCGCTGGGTGCCGCGATCAGCCGGGCGGTGGGGGTGCCGGTGACCGGCGGGCGACTGGCGGTGCTGGTGCTCGCCGCGGTGATGACGGCCGCCGCCACGCTGGTGATCGGGCCGCTCTCGTTCATCGGGCTGCTCGCCCCGCACATGGCGCGCCTGCTGGGTCTGTCCCGCGCTCGCGATCACCTGCTGGGCGCGGCACTGATCGGCATGGGGCTGATGGTGCTGGCCGACTGGGTTGGGCGGCAGATCCTGTTCCCCCACGAGATCCCCGCCGGCCTGGTGGCGTCGCTGATCGGCGGGACCTACTTCCTCTGGGCGCTGCGACGCTTCTAGGCCGACCTGCCCGAGCACCCATGCCCGATCGGCGGATCAGGTCGTGTCGGCCCGATCGAGCCAATCGGCCACGGTGCTGCGGTCGGGCATCGAGCCGCTGTGCACCACCTCGCCGTCGATGACCACGCCCGGGGTGGACATCACGCCCATCGACAGGATCTCGGCCACATCCTCGACCTTGCTCAGTTCGATGACCTTGCCCTGCTGTTCGGCGACCTCGCGGATCAGGGCCAGGGTCTGCTCACAACGGCTGCAGCAGCTGCCCAGTACTTGCACTTTCATTCTCGATACCTCAGGTAACGGCATTGAAGGCCCAGCCCACCAGCACGAAGCCCACCGCCAGTACGGCGACGAACAGGGCCAGGGCAGGCCAGCGGATGACCTTTCGCAGGATCAGGATTTCGGGCAGCGACAAGGCGGCGACACTCATCATGAAGGCCAGCGTGGTGCCGATCGCCGCGCCCTTGCCCAGCATCGCCTCGGCCACCGGGATGATGCCGGTGGCGTTGGCGTAGAGCGGGATGCCCAGTGCCACGGCGGCGGGCACCGCCAGCCAGTTGCCGGCCTGGCCGAGATGCTCGGTGACCCACTCGCCGGGCACGAAGCCGTGGAAAACGGCGCCGACGGCGATTCCGATCACCACCCACTTCCAGATCCGGCCGACGATCTCCTTGACCTCGAACCAGGCGAAGGCGTGGCGTTGGCGCCAGCCCCTGGCGGCGGTCCGGGGCTGCATCTCGCCCATCTGGATCTTCCAGACGTAGTCCTCAACCCAGCGCTCGGGCCGGAACGCCTGCATGATCACGCCGCCGAACCACGCGACCAGCACGCCGGCCACGACGTACATCAGGGCCAGTTCCCAGCCCAGAATGCCGGCCAGCAACACCACCGCGATCTCGTTGATCATGGGGCTGGCGATCAGGAACGAGAAGGTCACGCCCAGCGGGACGCCGGCCTCGACGAAGCCGATGAACAGCGGCACCGACGAGCAGGAGCAGAACGGCGTGAGCCCGCCCAGCGCGATGGCCAGGGTGCGTGCCAGCCAGGGCGGCTTGCCGCGCACGTAGGCACGCACCCGCTCGGGGCTCATCAGGGCCCGCAGCCAGCCCATCGCGTAGATCACCACTACCAGCAGGGTGAAGATCAGCGCCGTGTCCATGACGAAGAAGTGCAGGGCGTTGGCCCAGCGGGCATCCTCGGGGGCGTCGAGCAGGCCGAAGACCAGTTGCGTGGCCAACCAGTCAAACATCGGTGCGGTTCGCCGTGATGGTGGGGCGGTGCGTCATGGTGTTGTCATAAATATGCGGTTAAGTGCATATGGTAGCCAAACGACTGCATCCACACCAGCCCGATTCGAGGCACGCCGTGAATCAAACCGCTCGTCGCCGCATTCTTTTCGTCTGCATTCACAACAGTGGTCGCAGCCAGATGGCCGAAGCCATGGTCAACCGCCTCGGTGGCGACCAGTTCATCGCCGAGAGCGCCGGCTGCGAACCGCGTCCCGTCCATCCGGGCGTGATCCAGGTGATGCGGGAGATCGGCTACGATCTGAGCGATGCCACCTCGGACAACCTGTTCGACTTCTTCCGGCAGGGTCGGTTGTACGAAAAGGTGATCTACGTCTGCGAGCGTGCCGCCGAACGCGATTGTCCGGTCTTTCCGGGCGTCCGGCAGGTGCTGCACTGGCCATTTGACGATCCCTCACAGCTCGCGGCGAGCGACGCGGCCGGCCTGCAGGGCTTGCGAGACATTCGCGACGCGATCGAGC
>NZ_JBKHFB010000047.1:0-13710 GCF_046540515.1 Guyparkeria sp. | reverse complement strand
AGGCCACGCGCCGCGGCGATACGCATCGCTACTCGCAGTCCAAGGGCATTCCGCGCCTGCGCCGGGCGATCGCCAACTGGTATCGCACACGCTTCGACGTGGAGATCGATCCCGAATCCGAGGCGATCGTCACCATCGGCTCCAAGGAAGGGCTCGGACACCTGGCGATGGCGACCATGTCGGCCGGGGACACGGTGCTGGTGCCCAACCCGGCCTATCCGATTCACCCCTACGGGTCGGTGATCGCGGACGCCGACATCCGTCACGTGCGCCTGACGCCGGGCGTGGACTTCTTCGAGGAGCTCATGCGGGCGATCAAGGAGACCTGGCCCAAGCCGAAGATGCTGATCCTCAACTTCCCGGCGAACCCGACCACGCAGTGCGTGGACCTGGAGTTCTTCGAGAAGGTGGTCGAGATCTGCCGCGAGGCGGGCATCTGGGTGGTGCACGATCTCGCCTACGCCGACATCGTCTTCGACGGCTACAAGGCGCCGTCGATCATGCAGGTGCCGGGCGCGAAGGACGTGGCCGTGGAGTTCTTCACCCTGTCGAAGAGCTACAACATGCCCGGCTGGCGCGTCGGCTTCATGGTGGGCAACCCGACGCTGGTCAACGCGCTGGCGCGGATCAAGTCGTACTTCGATTACGGCACCTTCACGCCGATCCAGGTGGCCTCGATCCTCGCGCTCGAGGGCGACCAGACCTGCGTGGACGAGATCTGCGACATGTACCGCCGTCGCCGTGACGTGCTCTGTGAGGGCCTGAACGCCGCCGGCTGGCCGGTCGAGCCGCCCAAGGCGACCATGTTCGTCTGGGCCAAGATCCCCGAGGCCTTCGCCCACCTGGGCTCGCTGGAGTTCACCAAGCTCCTGCTGGCCGAGGCCAAGGTCGCCGTCTCGCCGGGCATCGGTTTTGGCGACTACGGCGACGATCACGTGCGTTTCTCCCTGATCGAGAACGAACACCGCACCCGGCAGGCCATCCGTGGCATCAAGGCGATGTTCCGTGCCCACGGAGTGCCCGTGCCGTCGGAGGGAGGACAATGAGCGACATGCAGACGAATCAACACGAACAATTGCCGCCGGTGCGCGTCGGTCTGCTCGGCCTGGGCACCGTCGGTGGCGGCGTGGTCAACGTGCTGCTGCGCAACGCCGAGGAGATCGCCCGCCGCGCCGGTCGTCGCATCGAGGTGCTGCACGCCTCGGCGCGCAACCTCGATGCCCCGCGCATCTGCCCGCTCGAGGGCATCCTGCTGACCACCGACCCGATGGAAGTGGTGGAAAACCCGGACGTGGACGTGGTGGTCGAGCTGATCGGCGGCATGAAGCCCGCCGGTGACCTGATGCGCCGTGCCCTCGAGCTGGGCAAGCCGGTGGTCACCGCCAACAAGGCGCTGGTCGCCCACGAGGGGATGGAGCTGTTCGAGCTCGCCCAGAAGCACCACACGATGGTCGCCTTCGAGGCGGCGGTGGCCGGGGGCATCCCGATCATCAAGGCGATCCGCGAGGGCCTGGCGGGCAACCGCATCGAGTGGCTGGCCGGCATCATCAACGGCACCGGCAACTACATCCTCACCGCCATGCGCGACGAGGGACGGGCGTTCGCCGAGGTGCTGGCCGAGGCCCAGTACCTGGGCTATGCCGAGGCCGATCCCACCTTCGATGTCGAGGGCATCGACGCGGCGCACAAGCTGACGATCCTCGCCGCGATCGCCTTCGGCATGCCGCTGAAGTTCGACGAGGTCTACACCGAAGGCATCTCGGGCATCGAGACCGACGACGTGCGCTACGCCGGGGAGTTCGGCTACCAGGTCAAGCATCTGGGCATCGCGCGCCAGCGCGACGACGGCGTCGAGTTGCGGGTGCACCCGACGCTGATTCCCGAGAGCCGTCTGCTGGCGAACGTCGATGGCGTGAAGAACGCGATCCTGGTCTGGGGCGATTCGGTCGGCCCGACCATGTACTACGGCGCCGGCGCCGGTGCCGAGCCCACCGCCTCGGCCGTGGTCGCCGATCTCGTCGACGTGGTGCGCACGCTTACCGCCGATCCGACCCATCGCGTGCCGCATCTGGCCGTGGTGCCGGACCAGATCAGCGACATGCCGGTGGTGCCGATGGAATCCATCGCCACGGCCTACTACCTGCGCTTTGCCGTCGAGGACAAGCGCGGCGTGCTGGCGCGCATCGCGCAGATCCTCGCCGACCACGAGGTCTCCATCGAGGCGATGATGCAGAAGGAGATGACCGAGGACGAGCGCACGCTGCCGATCGTCATGCTCACCCACCAGGTGCGCGAGAAGGACATGGACGATGCGCTCGCCGAGATCGAGGCGCTCGATACCGTCCGCGCCCCGGTGGTGCGCATGCGCGTGGAGTCGCTCGACGGTTGACCGATTTTCCTCGGCCCGGCACGCGCATGGAGGCGCTGGCATCCCTGCCAGCGCCTTTTGACCGTCTGGCCTTCGTCGATATCGAGACCACCGGCACCCGCCCCACGCGCGATCGGATCACCGAGATCGCCGTCATCCCCGTCGACCGGGGCGTGGTCGGCGAACCGTTCCAGAACCTGGTCGACCCGGGCGTGCCGATCCCGCCGACCATCACCCGGTTGACCGGCATCAGCGACGCCATGGTGGCGGGCGCGCCGGTGTTCGCCCGCCTGGTCGACGATCTGCTCGGCCTGCTGGATGGCCGCCTGCTGGTCGCCCACAACGCCCGCTTCGATGCCGGGTTCCTGCGCAACGCCTTGCGCGAGGCGGGGCAGGTGACCGCTCTGCGCGAGCTGTGCACGGTCAAGCTGTCGAGATTGCTCGATCGTGGCGAGCGGCGCCACAACCTCGACAGCCTGATCGGTCGTCACGGGCTGCCGGTGGGCGATCGCCACCGGGCGATGGGCGACTGCCAGGCCCTGCCGGCGCTGATGGCGCGCTTCGTCGAGCGCGACGGCGTCGAGGTGGTTCTGGATGCCCTCGGCCGGCAGATCCGCCGGGCCAGCACCCCGCCCAATCTCGACCCAGCCCGCCTCGACGAGGTGCCCGCCGTCCCGGGCGTCTACCGCTTCTTCGGCGAGGAGGGGGCGCTTCTGTACGTGGGCAAGAGCGTCAACCTGCGCTCGCGCGTGCGTTCGCACTTCGCGGACGATCACCGCAACGACCGCGAGATGCGCATCGCCCAGCAGACGCATGACATCGACTGGATCGAGACGGCCGGCGAGATCGGCGCGCTGCTCACCGAGGCCCGGCTGGTCAAGCGCGAGCAGCCGATCTTCAACCGCCGCCTGCGGGCCCGGCGTGGCCTGCTGGCCTGGTACTGGGACGACGAGGCGGGCGCGCCGCCGACGCTGGTGCAACTCGATGCACTCGACCCGGCCGAGCTCGGCCGGGCGCATGGCGTGTTCCGCTCACGGATGAAGGCCAACGAGCGCTTGAGGGAGCTTGCCAAGGAATACCGCCTCTGTCCGCAATACCTGGGGCTGGAGAAGGGCGGAGGGCGCGCCTGCTTTGCCCACCAGATCGGCCAGTGCGGCGGGCTGTGCGCCGGGCGGGAGCCCGAGATCGCCCACCGGCTGCGCCTGAAACAGGCCCTCGGGCCGCTGGCCTTCGAGGCCTGGCCCTACGCCGGTGCGGTGGCGATTCGTGAAGAGCGGGACGGGCTGGAGGAACGTCACCTGTTTCGTCACTGGCGCTACCTCGGCACGGCCCGCTCCGAGGCGGAAACGGCCGAGCTGCTCGCCGGCGGCGACGATCACCCGCTGGACATCGACATGTACCGGCTGGCGGTGGATGCCATTCGTGGCGGGGCGGTGGTCGAACCGCTGGAGTGAGGGGTCTCTCGTGAGTTGGGCTTGGGCCCAACGTCGGCCATTCGGGACGGCTTTCCGGTCGCGAGCGTTACGGGGACACACGATGAGGCGGGACACGCGCCTTCGGCGCGTTTCGCTTGCAGGGCAAGCTCCCACCGGGCAGCGCCTCCCGCCCGACCCGCGTGCCCTACGGTGGGAGCGCGTCTTGCGCGCGAAGGCGCCGTCAGACGCCGTCCCCGTATCGGTCATGCGCCGAGCTGGCCGCGCCCCGCCAAACGTGCTCGCACACGGCCTCGGTTTGAGGAAGGGCTATCCCAGCCGTTCGGCGATTTGCGGCCCGAACGGCGTGTCGCACTTCAAGCGCACGCAGTGGCGTGCCTCGTCAGGGCCGAGTGGCTCGAGCTTCTGCAACTGCTGCTGCAGGATCTGCTCGTCGGCCTCCGAGATGTCGTCGCCCTTGTCGCGGCGTTCGCGCAGGTACTCGAGCAGCTGCTCGTTGTCGCATTCGATGAACAGGATGGTGTAGGGCACGCCGATCTCGTCGGCCAGCGTCTCGAACTGCTGGCGCCGGGCGCGCCCGAGGAAGGTGGCGTCGATGGCCATCGGCCAGCCGTGTGCCGCCCCCAGCCGGGCTATCTCGGCGAGTCGGTCGTAGGTGCGGTCGCTGGCCATCTGGGTGTAGCGCTCGGCCGGGTCGGTGAACATCCGCTGGCGTTCGGCGTCCGAGCGCACCCGGATCGCGCCGCGCGCCAGAACCAGCTCGCGGCTGGCCAGCGACTTGCCGCTGCCGCTCACGCCCATGGTGATGAACAGCTCGCCGCGGGCCGGGGTGAAGAACGCGTTGGCAAGATCGGTGTACTCGCGGAAGTCGGCCCAGGCCGCTTCGCGTTCCTCGTCGGGCATGCCGTCGCGCAGTCCGAGCAGGGCGATCTTGGCGCGTACCGCGGCCCGGTAGCCCTGGTAGAAGCGCAGGGTCGGCAGTGCCTCGTAGTCGCCGCTGATCTCGAGATAGCGGTTGAGCAGCTGACGGGCCGGCCCGATCAGCTTGCGCTTGTGCAGGTCCATCAGCGCGAAGGCGAGATCGTTGGCCGTGTCGGTCCAGCGGAAGTCGTCGTTGAACTCGATGCCGTCGAAGATGGTCACAGCCCCGTCCTGCAGGGCCATGTTGGCCAGGTGCATGTCGCCGTGGCACTCGCGGATGTGGCCCTCGCGCTTGCGTTGCGCGATGGCCGGGCGGATGGCCTCGAAGGCCGCCCGTGACAGGCGTTCCATCTCGGCGAGTCGTTCGCGGTCGGCATCGGTCTCCAGCAGCGGCGCGATCTGATCGAGGTTCTGCTGCATCGGTGCCCAGACGGTCTCGGGTTCGCCGAAATGCGTTTCGGCGGCGGCCACCTCGGCCTTGGCGTGGAAGGCGGCGATCTGGTCGGCGATCTGGTCGACCAGATCCTCGTCGAGTCCGATGCGCCGCGCGAGGTGATCGAGCCGGTCGGCCTGGTCGAAGCGGCGCATGCGGATGACGAACTCCTCGGCGCCGTCGTCCGCCTCGATCAGCTTGCCGTCGGCGTCCAGGCCCAGCACCTTGTCGTAGAGCTCGGGGGCCAGGCGCGCGTTGAGGCGCAGCTCCTCCTCGCAGAAGTGGCGACGGCGATCGAGGCTGGAGAAATCGAGAAAGCCGAAGTTCATCGGCTTTTTCACCTTGTAGGCCCAGGGGCCGGTCAGGAACACGTGCGAGATGTGGGTCTGCAGGTGCTCGAGGGAGGAGTCGCTCTCGGCGAGATTCTCCTTGAACCGTTCGATCAGTCGCTCTTGCGGGTGCTCGGCCATGGGCGCTCCTGGTTGGGTCGAATCGGGAAGGTGGCCCGGGCGACGCGCGAGTGGTGAGCCGCCGTCTCGGCGGTCACTCGCCCGTCTACCGGGCTGATAGACTGGCGTTCCGACCGCTTCAAACCGCGGTCGGATTCGATATCAAAAGTGTAACAGCGTGGGTTGAACGTGGCATCCAGCAAGGGCAGCGGCAACAAGGGGGCCAAGGGAACGGGGCGAGGCGCCAAGACGCTCGCTGCCCGCAGGCGGCGATCAGGGGGCGGAAAGGGCGCCGCCGGACGCAAGGCCGGCCAGGGCCGCCAGCCTCGCCAGGGTGGTCAACAACGCCGCCGCAGCGGATCGCCGCGCCGCGGCTGGCGGGCCCGTCTGTTCGGCTGGTTCCTGCGTGGCGTGCTGCTCGCCGCGGCGATCGGCCTGCCCCTGCTGGCCGGCTGGGCCTGGTACCTCAACGAGCGGGTTACCGATCGTTTCGAGGGCGCGCTGTTCACCATGCCGGCGACCATCTACGCCGCGCCCGACGAGATCTACGTCGGCCAATCGATGACCATCGACGATCTGACCGCCGCGTTGAAGCGACTCAATTACGTCGCCGCCGATTCCCTCGAAGAAACCGGAACGTTTCACCGGCGCGGCAACCGGGTCTCGTTCCACCGTCGAGCGTTCGATTTCCCGGACGGCGAGCAACCGTCGCGTCGGGTCGACGTGCGTATCGTCGGCGGCCAGGTGACCGAGCTCGACGACCCGGACGGCGAATCGCTCGGCATCGTGCGTCTGGAGCCGCGCTCGATCGGCACGCTCTACCCCAACAGGGCCGAGGATCGGGTGCTGCTCGCGATCGACGAGGTCAAGGAGGAGGCGCCCCTGCTGCTCGATACCCTGCTGGCCGTCGAGGACCGCGCCTTCCACGAGCACCATGGCGTGGTGCCCACGGCGATCCTGCGCGCCCTTGTCACCAACCTGATCTCCGGCGACCGGGTGCAGGGCGGCAGCACCATCACCCAGCAACTGGCCAAGAACCTCTTTCTCACCCACGAGCGCACCTATCGGCGCAAGTTCGCCGAGATGATCATGTCGCTGGAGATGGAGTGGCACTACCCCAAGGACAAGATCCTCGAGGCCTACCTCAACGAGGTCTATCTGGGGCAGGATGGCGGCCGGGCGATCCACGGCTTCGGTCTGGCCTCGAGCTTCTATTTCGGCCGTCCGATCGACGAGCTCGAGCCCGAACAGATCGCGTTGCTGGTGGGGATGGTCAAGGGGGCGAACTACTACAATCCGCGTCGCAACCCCGAGCGGGCGCTGGCACGACGCAATGTCGTCATCGACGTGATGATCGACCTTGGGCTGGTCGATCAGACCACCGGCGCCGAATGGCAGGGACGGCCGCTGGGCGTGCTCGACGCGGCCGGGTCGCGGGCACGGCATCCGGCGTTCGTCGACCTGGTGCGTCGCCAGCTGACCGAGCAGTACGACTCGGACGACCTCAAGACGCGCGGCCTGAAGATCTTCACCACCCTGCGCCCCCGGGTGCAGGAGGCGCTGGAGGAGAGCACGGGCCGTCTCGACGATGTCGAAGCCGATCGAGGTCTCGAGCAGGGCGTGCTCCAGACCGCCGGGGTGATCGCGTCGGTCAGTACCGGCGAGATCGAGGCGATGATCGGCGGGCGGGAAACGCAGCACGAGGGATACGACCGGGCCCTGGATGCCCGTCGTCAGGTCGGTTCGCTGATCAAGCCGGCGGTCTACCTGACGGCCTTGTCGCGGCCGTCCGAGTACAACCTGATCACCCAGCTCACCGACGAGCCGATTTCGGTGGAACAAGCCGGTTCGGAGGATTGGAAGCCGAAGAACTACAGTGGCGAGTTTCATGGCCCGACGCCGCTCATCGAGGCACTGGCCCATTCGCGCAACATACCCACCGTGCAACTCGGGCTGGATGTCGGGCTGGAGCCGGTCGCCGATACCATCGAGCGACTGGGCGGGTCGCGGCCGTCAACGCTCTACCCGTCGATGCTCCTGGGCGCCATGGGGATGACGCCACTGGAGGTCGCGCAGATGTACCAGACACTCTCGGCGGACGGATTCATGACACCGCTGCGCGCCATCCGCAGCGTGGTCGACCGGGACGGCGAGCCGTTGTCGAGGTATTCGCTCGACGTCCGTCGCGCTGCCGAGCGTGAACCGCTCTACCTGCTGCAATACGGGCTGCAGACGGTGGTGGCCGAAGGTACCTCGACGCGCCTGAACCAGATGATTTCGCCGTCGGTGGGCGTGGCGGGCAAGACCGGCACCACCAACGACGGCCGCGATGCCTGGTTCGCCGGTTTCACCGGCAACCGCGTCGGCGTGATCTGGGTGGGGCGCGATGACGATGGCTCGGCCAACCTGACCGGGTCGTCGTCGGCGCTGCCGCTTTGGGGCGAGGCATTCGCGCGGCTCGACAACCAGCCGCGCGACATGACTCCGCCGCGGGGCGTGCGTTTCGCCAAGGTCGATTCCGAGCGTCGGTTCGTCGTGCCGGAACGCTGCAGCGGCGAATCCCTGCCGTTCATCGCCTCGCATCTGCCCGAGCGCGCCGGGAACTGTGAAGGGGAGTCAGGCGACGACGAGGGGGGCGGTGGCATCTGGGACTGGTTGCGTTGAGCGATTGTCACGGTCGTTGCGACGATTCCCGCCTCCCGCCGTCGGCGGTCGACGGGTTACGATGAGTGCGAATTCCGAGACATTTCAGGTACCGAGTAATGGACAGCAACAAGCCGATCAGCCGCTTCCTTTTTCGAGGTCTTTCCCTTCGCCTTGCGGTTTTCCTGTCGGGCGGGTTTCTCGTCACCGCCTGCGCGCCGATGACGCCGCCCCCCGATTCGAGCGAACCTGAGAAAAAGGAGGCGCCGAAGGAGGAGCCCAGGCCCGAGGTGCGCTCCACCCCGCTGGAGAGTCCGGATCTCGACGAAGAGGAGTTGCCCAGCGAGCAGGACGAGGAGGCAGAGGAGTCGGGTACTTCGCCCGCCGTCATGGCCCTCGTGCGCCAGGCCGACGAACGCCGGAAATCGGGTGATCTCGCCGGCGCCCAATCGACGCTGGAGCGCGCCGTCCAGATCGAGTCCGACAACGCGCGCCTGTGGCTCGATCTGGCCCAGCTTCGCCTGGCGCAGGATCAGCCCGAGCAGGCCGAACAGCTGGCGCTGCGCGCCGTCGAGCATGCCCGTGACAACCAAACGCTCTCGGCTGCATGGCAACTGGTGGCCAAGGCCCGGCGTGCCCAGGGTGACGAGGAGGGTGCCCGCGAGGCCGAGGAACGGGCCGGCAACGAGTCGGCCCGTCTTGTCGGGGGTGTCCGGGCGGCATGACCGTAGCGCGCCGCGGGAGTCACCTGGGACTCGAGGACGTTTTCGGTCCAGAAGGGCGGCTGGCCGGGACATTCGACGGCTACCAGCCGCGCGCGGGTCAGCGGCGCATGGCCGAGCTGATCCGCGATGCGATCAACGACCAGCACACCCTGGTGCTGGAGGCCGGCACCGGCGTGGGCAAGACCTTCGGCTATCTCGCGCCGGTGCTGCTCTCGGGCAAGCGCGCCCTGATCTCCACCGGCACCAAGCACCTGCAGGACCAGCTGTTCGACCGCGACCTGCCGCGCCTGCGCGAGTTGCTGGGTGTCGAGGCCAAGGTGGCGCTGCTCAAGGGGCGGGCCAACTACCTGTGCAAGTATCGCCTCGAGCTGGCCGGCGAGCAGGCGCGCCTGCCACGGCCTGACGATGCCCGGGCGCTCGGTCGCATCCGCGACTGGGCCACCCGCACCGTCGATGGCGATCGGGCCGACTGCCCCGGGGTGGGCGACGACCACGAGATCTGGCCGCTGGTCACCTCGACCAACGACAACTGCCTGGGGCGGGAATGCCCGCTCTATGACGAGTGCTTCGTGGTCAAGGCGCGCGAGCGCGCGCAGAAGGCCGATATCGTGGTGATCAACCATCACCTGTTCTGCGCCGATCTGGCCCTGCGCCAGACCGGCTTTGCCGAGCTGCTGCCCGAGACCGACGTTGTGGTGCTCGACGAGGCCCACCAGGTGCCCGAGATCGCTTCGATGTTCTTCGGCGAGGCGATCGGCTCGCGCCAGTTGCGCGACCTGGCCGCCGACACCCGTGCCGAGCAGAAGCACGAGGCGCGCGACCAGCCGGGGCTGGCCGAGGCAGCCGATACCCTCAAGGCATCGACCGACCCGGTGCTCGAGGCATTGGCGAGAAACGAGGCCGAGCGCCTCCCCTGGGCCGATCTGGCCGACCAGGCCGGTGTCACCGCGGCCCTCGACCAATTGGGCGAGGCCCTCGACGGGCTGGTGCGGGAACTGGAGATCGCCGCCCCGCGCGGCAAGGGGCTGCAGGCCCTGCTAGGCCGGGCGCAGGGATTGCACGATGAACTTGCCGCCTTTCGTGAAGGCAAGGGCGAGACCCAGGGTCACTCGGTGCGCTGGGTCGAGCGCCGCACCCGCTCGTTCACCCTGCACACCACGCCGATCAACGCCGCCGGGCAACTGAAATCGCACGTCGAGTCGTCGCCTCGCGCCTGGATCATGACCTCGGCGACGCTGGCGGCGGGCAAGGATTTTTCCCACTTCACCCGGCGCATGAACCTCGACGATGCCCGTTGCGAGCAGGTCGAGTCGCCGTTCGATTTCCCCAGCCAGGCCGTGCTCTACCTGCCGCCGAACCTGCCCGAGCCGGCCGGGCCGGGCGGGGCGCGCGAGCACACGCTCGCCTCGCTGCGGGCGGTCTACCCGTTGCTCAAGGCCAGCGGCGGACGGGCCTTCCTGCTGTTCACCTCCCACCGGGCCTTGAAGCTCGCCGCCGAGACCCTCGGCGAACACCTCACCGACCTGCCGCTGTTCGTGCAGGGCACCCAGGCCAAGTCCGCGTTGCTCGAGGCGTTTCGCGAGGCGGGCAACGGGGTGCTGCTCGGCACGCAGAGCTTCTGGGAAGGGGTGGACGTGCGCGGC
This sequence comes from Guyparkeria sp., assembly GCF_046540515.1. Classification (GTDB taxonomy): domain Bacteria; phylum Pseudomonadota; class Gammaproteobacteria; order Halothiobacillales; family Halothiobacillaceae; genus Guyparkeria. The sequence continues at coordinate 3,095 of NZ_JBKHFB010000047.1, read as the reverse complement.
GAGGCCCTGTCGCTGGTGATGATCGACCGCATTCCTTTCGCCGCGCCGGGTGACCCGGTGCGGGCGGCCCGCGAACAGCGCCTGAAGGACAAGGGGATGGTGCCCTTTGTGCACATGGCGCTGCCCGAGGCGATCATCACCTTGAAGCAGGGTGTCGGTCGTCTGATCCGGGACACGGCCGATACCGGCGTGATGGTGCTCTGTGACCCGAGGCTGCAGACCAAGGGCTACGGGCGCACCATCCTCGATGCCCTGCCGCCGATGCGGCGAACCCGCGACGGTCGCGTTGCGCGTGATCGGCTGACACGGCCGGCCGAATCCTGCCGGGGGAGCCCCGAGAACGTGATTTGATCCAACCTGATGGAGGTGGCGGCGAGAGATCGGTATATCAGTCTTTGTTTAACTGAGTGCGTTACTGCGTTGCGCGGCATGATCGGGGTTCATACCATCCGTCAACTTGTCCGAGCCAGGGAGGCGTAGTGGATTGGCACACGGTTACCGCGAAATCGCTCGCATGCGTACCATCAAGTCGTTCATCCTCGCGATGTCCCTGCTCGTCTCGCTGCTGTTCTTTGGTGGGGCCTACCTCATCGTCTCCGGCATCTTCAACCAGTCCGTTCAGCAGAGTGCGCTCAAGGACTCGGACCTGTTGGCGCGTTCGACCTTTGCCTCCATGTACCAGCTGATGAGCACGGGCTGGACGCGCGAGCAGCTCGAACGCTTCGTCGCGGCCAACCGCGAGGCGCTCGCCGGCAGCGGCTACGATCTGAACATCTTCCGCGGCCCGGTGGTCGCCGAGCAGTACGGCGAGATCGAGCAGGCGCCTATCGATGACACGGTCGCCGCCGTGTTCGACTCCGGCGAGACGGTCGAGCACGTCGAGGAACACGCGGTGCGCTACACCTTTCCGTTGCAGGCCGAGGCCAAGTGCCTGTCCTGCCATGCCACGGCCGAGAAGGGCGACGTGCTGGGCGTGATCGACGTCGAGCAGGACTTCTCGGCGGCAATCGCCGAGGCGCGCGAGAACTTCTTCTTCTGGCTGGTCCTGCTCGCCCCGCTGCCGGTCATCGGCGCGGGATTGATCACCCTCTTCGTCAATCGACGGATTTCCCGCTCGGTCGAACTGCTCGAGGAGAACGCCGCCAAGGTCCACCGCGTCGCCGACCTGCGCAATCTCTCGCTGGGCGATACCGATCTCGGTTTCGACGAGCTCAACCGGGTGTTCAAGAGCTTCGAGGATCTGGTGGGCAAGTTCCGCACGGTGGCGGTCGACCGCGACCTGCTCGAGTTCGAGATCAAGCTGCTGGAGAAGTTCATCATCACCTCCGAGGTGGTGCGTGACTGGCACGATTACATCTGCCGGCTGATGACCGACATCAACGAGGTGATCGAGACCTACACCCTGTTCTCGATCTTCAAGGTCGACGACGAGCTGTTCGACCTGGACGTGTTCTGGCGCTCGCCGCCGTCGGACGATAGCCGCAAGCTGCTCGAACGGGTGGTCCGCGAGCACATGGACAGTCACCCCAGCCTGAGCGATGCGGCGCTGGTCCACATCAACCATCACATCGCCGACCATGACGGGCCGCCGATCGAGCTCGTCGAATCGGACGTGCGGGTACAGGTGAAATCGCTACTGGTCGACGCGCCCAAGATCGGCGGCATCGTGGGGATCGGCGTGCAGGCCGAGACGGTCAACGACGAGACGCGTCTGCTGGTGATCGAGAGCGTGCTGTCGACGCTCCTGAACGTGGTCGGTTCGGTCAAGGCGATCTTCAAGTACACCCGCGACCTCGAGTATTACGCCACCCGTGATCCGCTCACCAACCTCTACAACCAGCGCGTGTTCTGGGAGCTGATCGGTTACGAGATCGAGCGTGCCGGGCGCCACGAGCAGAAATTCTCGCTGCTGCTGATCGATCTGGACAACTTCAAGCTGGTCAACGACAGCTACGGTCATGCCTTTGGCGACTCCTTCCTCAAGGCATTCGCCGATGCCATCGGCAAGGGCCTCAAGCGTGGCGACATCTTCGCGCGCTACGGAGGAGACGAGTTCGTGGTGGTGCTGCCGGAGACCGATCTCGAGCAGGCCTGCGTGTCCGCCAATCGGGTGCTCTCCGAGACCGACGGCATCGTCCTGACCGCCCCGGACGGCGAGGCGGTCTCCGCCTCGGCCTCGATCGGTATTGCCGTCTACCCCGATCACGCCCAGGAGCCCAAGGACCTGTTCCTGTTCGCCGACAACATGATGTACAAGGCCAAGGCCGAGGGTAAGGCGCGAGTGGCGGTGCCGAGCGACGAGGACGTGATGGACGTGTTCCGCTCGATCAGCGAGAAGGGGCTGACCATCCTGCGCGCGGTCGAGGAAAGGCGGATCATGCCGTACTTCCAGCCGATCCTGGCCACCGGGCCGGACCGCATCGAGGCCGTCGAGGTGCTCTCGCGCATCGATCTCGGCGATACCGTCATGGGCGCCTCGGAGTTCATCGAGATCGCCGAGAAGATGGGCGTGATCGACCGTATCGACTACATCATGATCGAGAAGGCGCTGGCCGAGGTGGCCGCCACCGGCTTTGACGGGCTCGTGTTCATCAACCTTTCGCCGCGCGCGCTGGTGCTTTCCGAGTTCATACCGACCGTGCGCCGGATCGTCGAGGCGGCCGGGGTGGAAAAGTCGCGGATCGTCTTCGAGCTGACCGAGCGCGACACGGTCAAGAACATCCAGGTGCTGGAGAAGTTCGTTCAGGAGTTGCGGCTGGAGGGCTTCAAGTTCGCCATCGACGACTTCGGTTCGGGCTTCTCCTCGTTCCATTACCTCAAGCACTTCCCGATCGATTTCCTCAAGATCGAGGGCGACTTCATCCTCAACCTGCTCGACGATCCGCGCGACCGCGCCTTCGTGCGCCTGATCGCCGAGCTTTCGCGCGAGCTCGAGATCCACACGGTCGCCGAGTTCGTCGAGAGCGATGAGGTGCTCGAGCAGGTGCGCGCGCTCGGCATCGATTACGCCCAGGGTTTCCTGATCGGCAGGCCCGCGCCGTCGCCCACCGAGTATTTGCCGGCGACCGTCGACTAGGCGGGGAGGGGCGAGGCGG
>NZ_JBKHFB010000046.1:0-13817 GCF_046540515.1 Guyparkeria sp. | reverse complement strand
CGGCGCTCGCTCCGGGCGAACGAACCGATGACCCCGCTCCGGCGGGGTTTTTTCGTGGCGACGACACGGTCCCTACCCCGGGGAAAAGGTGGAAGATCGAGAAGAGTGCCGTCCTGCAACGACTCATGCGGGTCTGTCGCGTCAACATGCCGTTGACCGTGCGGCAAGGGAGCAAATCTGCGTATACACTCGGAGCAGGTCAACACGACAAAGCAAGGAGGTCGGGTTCATGAATACCTGGGTAGTGGTTGCTGATGCGGCTCGGGCGCGGTTTCTCGCGGTCCGTGACAACCAAGGGGCCTATCTGGGCAGCGAGGCGCACCCCGCCAGCCGTCCCGCGCCCAGGGGCGAGCTGGAAGAGATAGTCTCATTGTCGAACCCCGCTGCCCGTATGTCGGACTCGGATCTGGAAACCGATCGTCCCGGCTCGACCAGCGACCGCAAGGGCGATGCCATGCATGCCTACGAGCCGCCCAACAGTGTCCGAGACGTGGAGGCCAAACGCTTCGCTCGCGAGGTGGTCGACGAGCTCGACCAGGCCTTGCAAGCGGGGCGCGTGGAGCGGTTCTACCTCATGGCCGCTCCGGACTTTCTCGGCCTGTTGCGCGACCAGATGGGCAAGGCCCTGCAGGCCGCCCTGGTGGCCGATCAGGCCAAGGATGTCTCGTCGCAGTCGCCGGAGGATATCCGGGCGGCCCTGCCGGCGCGGCTCTGACGCCGTCCGGCCCCGTCTTTCGCCCACGTCTCGACCAAGGAGAGCGGCGCATGTTTCTAAAGCGCAAGGACAACGACGACATGATCGAGATCATCGATCTCGAGACCCTGGCCGACCCGGCCCTGCCGAGCGTGATGGGCCGACAGCACGCCGGTGAGGAAATGCAGGAGGAGGAGTCCTTCGAAAAGGAGGACCTCGAATTCCCGTCCGGTGAACCCCTGCCACGCTGCTGGCTCGACCTGCACTGGCGGGAAGACTGACCAGTTGCAAATCAAGAAGGCCGCCGATCCCTGGATCTGGCGGCCTTCATCTTGTCGTCCTGCCGGCCCGAGGCGGGCGGTGGCGCTTCAGGGTAGTATCCAGAGCGTCAGTGACAGCAGCGTCCCGGCGATCGCGCTGCCGATCACCGGCAGCATCATCAGGCCGGCAAGTGCCTCGCGGCGCGCGAGTTGCCAACCCGTCCAGATCAATGTCGCCAGCCAGGCAATGGCGAGTAGCAGGGCGATCAGGGACTGGCCGGCACCGAGCAGGATCACGATGACCAGGGGCAGGAGCAGCGAGGCCCACAGGCCGGCGTGCTCCGCCCCCCGGTGTGGGGTGGTGATTGACGCGGCGTAGGCGAAGGCCGCCCAGGCAAGAAGGTAGACGAAGCCCATGGCGCCGGTAAGCGGCGAGGCCGGAAGCGTGCGGGCGCTCTCGGCTCCCGGGGGGTGCAGGCCCGCACCCAGCCACAGCAGAAGGGCGGCCACGGTCAGGCTGGCGATCATCCACATTGCAAGGGCGGGACGGTTGACGGTCGGTTCAGTCATCGGATGGTTCTCCCGGTTGCGTTGACACCGTTGCTCAGGCTCATCCCGATCGACGCTCGTGTTGCAGGTCGTGTATGGGGAGATGGATTGTCCGAGGGTTGGATGTGTCCCAATCTGGGTGGCGGTACCGAAATTACCGCTAGGTTTCCATCGCCGTCGTCTGCGGATGCCACGCAGGAAGAATAGCAGGGCGCGCCGCCGGCTTCACGCCTTTGCGGGTGCGCCTGATGCTCAGATCGAAAGGCAGGGCTCGCAAAATCAAAGGCTGATGGTGCCGATTATTGTTATGGGAATCTCTGCTTGCAGAGATTCCCTAGCCTCCGTGGGCGGCATGCTCACCGCCCCTGCGGTCCGGGTAATCGGGGGCAAAAGGAAGATCGAGATACATGCCCGAGATACATGCCTTGGTTATCAGGTGCTGCGAGGTTTCTGGCGGTGGCCGGCTTGGCCGCGAAGGTGAAGCCAACCTGCTGATCTGATAGAGTCGCGGCCTTGTCTGCAGGACTGCGTCGCCCTCCGAGCCCACCGAGAGGCCCACCGCGAGGGTGTTCCCGCCGTTCGTCCGACTCGTCCTCTTCGAACTCGATCCCGCCGTGAAAGCGGTCAGGGAAGCGCCGCCGCCCGATCCGTCGGGCGGCGTCCTCGTTCCGCCGCCCGGCGGGAGAGGTCATCGTGTCGTTATCGTGCCACGCGATGCTGACGGATCGGGCGAGCCGTGGGCGTGCGGTCCCTGCCGAAAACGAATCCGCTGGACAGAGAGTCACGATGAACTGGTATCGCATCAAGCAGGAATGGTTTTCCAATATCCGGGGGGATCTGCTCTCCGGGCTGGTGGTGGCCCTGGCGCTGATTCCGGAGGCGATCGCCTTCTCGATCATCGCCGGCGTCGACCCCAAGGTGGGCCTTTACGCCTCGTTCGCCATCGCGGTGGTGATCGCCTTCACCGGCGGCCGCCCGGGCATGATATCGGCGGCCACCGCGGCCACCGCCCTGCTGATGATCACGCTGGTCAAGGACCACGGCCTGGAATACCTTCTGGCCGCCTCGATCCTCGCCGGGGTGCTTCAGATCTTTGCCGGCTACATACGCCTGGACCGGTTGATGCGGTTCATCTCCAACTCGGTGATGACCGGCTTCGTCAACGCGCTGGCCATCCTGATCTTCATGGCGCAGTTGCCCGAGCTGACCAACGTCACCTGGCACGTCTATGCCATGACGGCCGCGGGGCTTGCGATCATTTACGGTTTGCCGAAGATCACCAACGTGATCCCCTCGCCGCTGGTCACCATCGTGGTGCTCACGATCATCGCCTGGCTGATGAACCTCGACGTGCGCACGGTGGGCGACATGGGCGAGATGCCCGACACCCTGCCGGTGTTCTTCCTGCCGGACATCCCGCTGAACCTCGAGACGCTGATGATCATCCTGCCGTACTCGGCGGCGATCGCGGTGGTCGGTCTGCTCGAGTCGCTGATGACGCAGAACCTGCTCGATACGCTGACCGATACCAAGACCAGCAAGGCGCGCGAGTGCAAGGGCCAGGGCATCGCCAACATCGTCTCCGGCTCGATGGGCGGCATGGCCGGTTGCGCGATGGTCGGCCAGTCGGTGATCAACATCAAGTCCGGTGGCCGCGGCCGCCTGTCGACCTTCGTCGCCGGCCTGTTCCTGCTGATCCTGGTCGTCTTCCTCTCGCCGGTACTCACCATGATCCCGATGGCCGCGCTGGTGGCGGTGATGATCATGGTCTCGATCGGCACGTTCAGCTGGCGATCGATCCGTGACCTCAAGAAGCACCCGATGAGTACCAACGTGGTGATGGTGATGACCGTGATCGTCACGGTCGCCACCCACAATCTTGCCTACGGGGTGCTGACCGGCGTGCTGCTGGCCGCGATGTTCTTCGCCAACAAGGTCGGCAAGTTCATGCACGTCTCCTCGCGCCTTTCCGAGGACTCGAACGACCCGCGCCACCGCACCTACGAGGTGGTCGGACAGGTGTTTTTCGCCTCGACCGAGAAGTTCCTCGAGTCGTTTGATTTCAAGGACGACGTCGATAAGGTGACCATCGATCTTTCCAAGGCCCACTTCTGGGACATCACCTCGGTGGGTGCGCTGGACAAGGTGGTGATCGACTTCCGCCGCGAGGGTATCGAGGTCGAGGTCATCGGCATGAACGAGGCCACGGCCACGATCGTCGACAAGCACGCCGTGCACAACGACCCCGACGCGGCCGAGAAGTTGATGGGGCACTGACATGGGAAACGAGAACATGAGCGACAACAAGGACCGGGTACTCGCCTGCATCGACGGTTCGCGATCCTCCGAGGCCGTCACCGATTACGCCGTCTGGGCGGCGCAGGCGCTCGAGGCCCCGCTGACCTTCCTGCACGCGATCAACAACCCGCATGCACCGGCCAGGACCAATCTCTCCGGCAACATGACCCTCGGCGGACGCGAGAAGCTGCTCGAGGAAATGGTCGAGCTCGAGGAAAAGCGTGGCAAGCTCGAGCGCGAACGTGGTCGGGCGCTGCTGGCCGACGTGCTCTCCCGGGCGCGCGACCGGGGCTTCGATTCACCCGACGAACTGTTGCGCAACGGGGATATCACCGAGGTGATCCTCGATCTCCAGGATGCGATGCAGATGCTGGTGCTCGGCAAGCAGGGCAAGGACGGCGACGCGGTCGCCCGGCACGTGGGCAGCCACCTGGCGGGCATCCTGTCGATGATCCACAAGCCCACCCTGGTCACGCCGCTCTCGTTCAAGCGCCCCGAGAGCTTCCTGATCGCCTACGACGGCAGCCCGACGGCCTACAAGCTCGTCGAGATGGCGGCGAACACCCCCTTGCTGCAGGGCTTGCCGGTGCACATCCTGATGGTCGGCGAGGAGAAGCAGGGCAACTGGGACAAGATCCAGGCGGCCAACACCAGGCTGCAGAAGGCCGGCTTCGACACGCAGGTGGCCATTCGCCAGGGCAAGGTCGACGAGGCGGTGTCGATGTACCTCGAGGAGAAGAACATCGATCTGCTGGCCATGGGCGCCTACGGCCACAGCCCGATTCGCTACCTCGTGCTGGGCAGCACCACCACCAAGATGATCATGAAGGCCAACGTGCCGCTGCTGGTGGTGCGCTGAGGCATATCCCCCGAATCCGGCATGGATCAAGGGCCGCGTCGAATGACGCGGCCCTTTTCGTTGCGTCCGCGGAGATGTCCCGACCCGACGACTTCGTCGAGCGATCGACCGAATGCCCCGAGCCGCATCGTCTCTTCGGGCACGAAAAAGGCCGCGCCCGAAAAGCGCGGCCCTGAGGGTCGAGAGCGATCGTTACCGGTTTCAGTCGACCGCGTAGTAGTCGGCCAGCTGGTCGATCTCCTCGTCCGTCAGCGGGTCGGCGAACTGCGCCATGCCCTTGGCGACGTCGTTGTGACGGTGGCCGTCGCGGAACAGCTCCATGGTGCGCACGAAGTAGTCCTTTGGCTGCCCCCGCAGGGTCGGTGACTCGTTGATGCCACCCGAGCCGTTGCTGCCGTGGCAGGCGGCGCAGGGCGTGATCAGTCGGCTCGGGTCACCTACGCTCACCAGCTCGTGGGCCGGGTGGGATTTCTCCGGTTTGGCCTTGTCCGGCAGCCCTTGCTTCTCGTAGAACGCTGCCAGGTCGGCCATGTCCTGCTCGCTCAGATCCTCGCTGACCACGTTCATGATGTGGGCGCGTCTGTCCTCGCGACGACGATCGTCGGCGTAATCAATCATCTGCTTGTAGGTGTACTCGGCGCGCTGGCCGGCCAGGCGAGGCCAGTTGCCGGACACCGATTCACCGTGTTCACCGTGGCAGGAGGCGCAGAAGGCATCGTCGTGCAGATCCTCGCCGCGGGACGGGTCGCCCTCGGGCATGGCTGCCATGGTTTCGTGCCACTCGCCCGGCGTCCACTTCACGACCTCGCCCTTGGCCTCGGAGGCTGCCGAGGTAATCCCCGGTAGTGCCAGGCTCAGCGCACAGGCAGCGGCAATCAGCGGACCGGTGACGCGGCGTTTCTGTTTCTGGTTCATTGGGTACCTCCTCGTTACGCGTATGCGATCCACAGGCCGAAGCCGAAGTACTGCGCCACCCACACGAGCAGCAGCACGATGCTGACGGTGCCCAGGCGATTCACGGCGCGCGACGGCGTGTAGGTCCCCTCCGTCTGGCCGGCCTGCCAGGCAACGGTCAGCAGGTAGGCCACGACGCTGCCGCCCAGCACCCCGAAGGTGAGGAAGAACAGGCCAGTGGAGTACCAGTCCATGACGACCTTGTAGTCGAGGGGGTTGTAGCCATGGACGCCGAACAGCGTGACCCAGCGGATCGCCTCGCGCATGGCAGCGACGACGATCATCGCCACCGTGGCGACGAGGATCGGCGTGTAGCCCCACAGACCCTGCTCGAGACGCCGTCCGAGCACCAGCGGGTAGGCGGCGGCGATGATCAGCGCGGCAGCCGCCGCGATCGGCCAGGGGCCGGTGGCGAAGCCGCTGATGTCCTCCGGCAGGCCCCGCATCCAGATGACCAGCAGGACCAGGGAGATGGCCGTGCCGATGGCACCGAGCCGGGTGCCGAGACGCTTGAGGAAGTCGAGGTACCCCTGGTCCTCTTCACCGGCACCCTGCAGGTAGCGGCGGTAGCCGAACAGCCAGATGCCGATCACCGGCAGCGACAGCGCGATGAAGAAGCCGAAGCGCCAGCCGTTCCAGGCATGGATCGAGCGGCCGGATGCATCGATGACGCCGTCCGGTGCGTACCACTCCATCCACTTGTCCGGCTCGAGCATCTGCACCGACAGCGCGTGCATGATGAAGCCGACGACCAGGAACAGCAGGATCGCGGCGATCATCGCACCCGGGCAGCGGGTCTTCTCGGTACGCAGCTTGTAGTTCTTCGCGTAGAAGATGAACAGGGCCAGCGTCGCAACGATCAGAATGCCGATAAAGCCGACTACCCACCAGGCGGACAACACGTTCGAGGTATACCAGAACGGGTCGTAGATGACCTGGACGAACAGCAGTGGCGCGACCCCGACCACGATGGCGACCGACACGGCGACCTTGGCCGTGTTGACCATGGCGGCTGCCAGGCGGCGCCAGTGATCGTCGCCGGAGAAGGCCCCGCGGATCGCGAGTGCCGACGATCCGAGCAGCACATGCACGGCGGCGATGTGCAGTGCCCACGTGGCCACGGCCAGGATCAGGAAGATCACCGGGTGGGCCGGGATGCCCAGCGGGTCACGCAGGGCGTAGAGCATGGCGGTATCCATTACTTGTCCTCCTCATCGGAACGGTTATCGAGGAGCGCCGTCTTGTCGCCGGCCTCGTAGCGGTCGACGGCTTCGGGGTCGGTCAGGCTGGCGATGAAGACGGCCAGCGCCTCGGCCTCGTCGTCCTTCAGCGGGATGCGCGGCATGTACATCGTGTTGCCGGTCGAAAGCGCGCCAGCCAGGTAGGTCTTGATGCCCTCGATGTCGGCCTCCTCCGGGAAGTAGTTCTTCAACGGACGAATGCCGGTCTCGGAGAGCGAGTGGCAGTTGGCGCAGGCGGTGATCGCCAGGGTGCGACCCACCTCGGCGGCGTTGTCACGGCGGATTTCCCGCTGGTCTTCCGGCCAGAAGATGTGGGCGTGCTTGAAGCCGACCTTTTCCAGCGTGGGGATCTCGGACTCCACGCCCATGCCCGGGACGTCATGACCGATGACCTGGTTGGAATAGATGTACTGCCCGGCGATGTACGGCTTGCGCACCGACTCGCGGATGGTCTCGCCGGGCCACAGGCCGAGGACCAGGATGGCTACGGTGGCAATGCCGGCAACGGTCGCGGTGACGAGCTTCGGCCGGATGAGCGTGACCGCGAAGTAAGCCACCATGGCACCCAGCACGATCAGGATCGACGGGGTGAAGTAGTCCGGCATGCGGTTCTCGGCCACCAGGTGCGCGATCTCCGGCAGGGAGTTCATGTACCAGGGGTACAGGGAGATGCCGATGATCGCGGACAGCCCGCCGACGATCGCCAGACGCCGCAGCAGCCACTTCTTGAACGCCTCGTCCTTCAGCCCGGCGGCGACGATGCCCCCGACCGCGGCGGTGATGGTGAACATGAAGGCCGTTCGGATCATCAACTGGGCGAAGGTGTTGTCACCGTAGAAGCCCAGCAGATAGCCGCCTTCCGTTTTCCATTCCTCGCTGCCCGGCATCATCATGAACGAAAGGATGCCGACGATGGCCAGCATGGTGGCGTAGGAGGTGACGGCGAAGATCGCGGCGAGCTTCATGTAGGTAAAGCGGTCGAGCTTGCCGGCGAGATACACCAGCATGTAGACGCCGATGACCTCGATGACGAAGAACACCCACTCGGTCGCCCATTTCCAGACGAAGTTGTGGATGAGCGCCGAGATGCCGCGTGGGCTGCCCACGGTGGTCGAGTACCAGATCCCCGGGCCGGTGATCGACCCCAGGATGTAGGAGAAGACCAGCAGGAACAGCCCGTACTTGCGAATGAAGTCGATCAGTTCCGGGCGATCGTCACGTGCGCCGATCCAGGCGAGCACACCAAAGAGGATGGCGGCCCCCACGGCCGTGTGGGAGAACAGCACGTGTACGGTGGCGATAATCCCGATGACCCAGCCGCTGCCGATGCCCGGCTCGTACCAGGTCGGGTAAAGTCCAATCAGATCCATTACGGGATCCTCCTGTCAGAACGCAACAGGCCGGTCCGCGAAGGGAACCGGCCGGAAATGAAAGTTGAACGTCATGAGAAGCAGTCTTCCGTGAAGGCCGTCATCCAGTTGTGCTGGTACAGCGCGGCCAGTCGGATCTGCTGCTGCGTGGCGTCGAAGGGCAGGTAGCGCTGCTCGTCGACCCGGACGATCTGGCCATCCTCCACTCGGAACACGTCGGCGACGAACATGCCGCTTTCGGTGTTTCCTGCCAGGGCGTAGCAGGTGTTCTGGAAGACCGGTTCGACCGGCTCGTTGCCGGCCAGCAGGGCCCTGAGCTGGATGGCCAGTACCTTGGCCTGGCTATTGGCCGCGTAACCCGACTTGGGCATGGCGCCGGCGATACAGGAGTCGCCGATGACATGCACGTCCGGGTGTCGGGTCGACTCGAAGGTCTTCTGGTCGACCGGGCACCAGCCGGAGCCGTCGACCAGGTCCAGGTCGAAGGCGATCCTCGCGGCCTTCAGCGGCGGGATGATGTTGATCATGTCCGCCTCGAAGACGCCCGCCTCGGCCTCGACCGTCATGTTCTCGGCATCGACCTTGAGGATCTGGCCGCCCATGTCGCCCATGATCCACTCGATGGGGCCGGGCTCGTCATGGGTCTTGAGCTCGGCCAACTCTTCCTCGTTGTACTTGGATCGGGCCGGCTCCGGGATGTTGAAGCGATAGAGCCTGTTCCAGGCGTGCAGCATGGAGTAGTCGGTGGTGAAGCCGTTCTTCGGGTCGAGGATGATGACCTTCGGGTTCTTGTCGCCACGGTCAAGCAGCCACTGGGCGATCAGCCCGGCGCGCTCGTAGGGCCCGGGCGGACAGCGATAGGGACCCGGCGGCGGGCCGACGATGACGGTGCCGTCTTCCGGGACGGCCTTCAGCTGCTCCTTGAGTTCGAGCAACTGGTCGCCGGCATCCCAGCCGTGCGGGAGTTTCGTCTCCGCCAGGTCCTCGGTCAGCCCCTCGATCGCGTCGAAGTCGAAGGAAATCCCCGGCGAGAGGACGAGGCGGTCGTAGCCGACCTTCTCGCCCCCGGCGGTGATCACCTGCTTGTCGTCGTAGTCGACGTCGGTGACCGTGTCGTGGACGAACTTCACCCCGTGGCGGTTCTTGAGGGCGTCATAGGAGATGGTGATGTCTTCCATCGTCACCTGGCCGGTGATGACCTCGCTCGAACCGTAGGGGCGCTGGTATTCCCGCTTGGGCTCGATGATGGTCACCTCGATCTCGGGGGCGTAAAGCTTGAGGTACTTGGCCGCGGTCGCCCCACCGACGCCTCCGCCGACGATGACGACGCGTGACTGGCTCGCCGAGCGGGCCAGAGGCGTGCCGAGCATACCGGCGCCGGCCGTGCCCGCCCCGGCGAGCTTGAGAAAGCTGCGACGACTGATCGTGCTCATGAGTCATTCCCCCCGTCTTTCGTATCCGGCTCGTCCCGCTCTTTCGGCAGGCTCGAGAAGTAGTCGGCCATCGCCCGGATTTCTTCGTCGGTAAAGGCGCGGGCCAGTGGCCCCATCAGCGTCGACGGGCGTGAGCCGTCAGCGAACGATTCCATGGCCTCGATGAACTGCTCGCGCGGCATGCCGGCCAGCGGGACGTAGGCGGAGTCCTCGATGTACCCCTCGGTACCGTGGCAGCCGGCACAGGTCTGCGCGGCCATGAGTCCCTGGGGGTCGGCATCGCGGCTGGTCTCGGCGTGAGCGGTCGCCAGCCAGAGGCTGCCCCCCAGTGCCGCGGCCCATCCGATCACCTGGTGTCTGATCATGATGTGTACCTCTTCTTCGCTCCTCGCCCGCTGCTCCATGACGACTCTACGGTGGCGTTCCTTTTTACAGCTGGGCATGATTGATTACAGATTCAATTCCTTTATCTGCATGCCCAATATACATCATCAAAAAATTCTATGAACAGGGCATGACAGGAAATAGTCGAGAACAGGGGGGTCCCTGGCGTGTGGCAAGGGGAGGGCGTGGGGGATTAGTGCGCCGAATGCCTGCGAAAAACACGCCAACATGCGATCAACTCCTTTGAATATGTCAGCCGTTCGCCTTCATGGCGGCATTCGTGCTCGAGGCGATTCGCCTTGCGCATTCGTCGATGAATGCGGGTCAGTATCACCTTAAACCAGTAGCCCACGAGCCTCTGTTTTACAGGGGAGTGATTTCGCCCGGCTCGCGCGAGATCACGCAGGCGGGCGGGTGGAGGGTGGATTCAGCGGGGCAGCAGGCGGCCGAGGCGGGTGTCGGCGCTGGCGCGGTCAATGACCAGGAGGCGTCCGGAAAAGCCGGGCGCGACGCGGGGGATCCATTGCTGGAGGGCGGCCAGGTTGTCGGGCGCGTCGTCCGCCGGGGGGAAGTGACGGTTGAGCACCACGGCATCGATGTGTACCCCAAGGCGCTCGAGAGCCTCGACGGCGCTGAGAGTGGTGCTCAGGGTGCCAAGCCGGTCCTCGGCGACGAGGATGACCGGCAGGCCGGTCGCCCGGGCCAGCTCGACGTTGAGCGCGTCGTCGGCGAGAGGAGAGTAGATGCCGCCGGCACCTTCGATCAGCCAGATGTCCTCCTGCGCACTGTGCCCGACGTCGAGGGTCGGCAGCAGGTCACGTGTGAAGGAGAGCGAGCGCCCCTCGCGGTGTGCGGCCTCGGGCGGGGCCAGCGCGGCGAGAAACCGCAAGGGGCAGACGGTCTGCGGGGATTCGTGATCGCCGGCGGCGAGGCGCAACTGTTCGGCGTCGGCCGCAAGGCGGGTGACGCCCCGGCCGGTGCTCACCTCCTCGCAGCCGCTTTCCACCGGCTTGCGGACTCGCACGACCCGACCCGCTTGCGTCAGCAGCCTCGCCAGGTGCGTGCCGACGAAGGTCTTGCCGACCCCGGTGTCGGTCGCCAGGATCACCCAGCCACGCCGGTCGTTCGTCTTCGCGCCCTTCATGCGGAGTCGGGCAGTTCCCGGCCGGTCAGCCGGCGGTAGGCGGTGAGATAGCGCTCGCGCGTCTGTTCCACGATCTCGTCGGGAATCGCCGGGCCGGGCGCGGTCTTGTCCCAGTCGAGCGTCTCCAGCCAGTCGCGGATGAACTGCTTGTCGAACGACGGCGGGCTGATGCCGGGCCGGTACTCGTCGGCCGGCCAGAAGCGCGAGGAATCCGGGGTGAGCGCCTCGTCGATCAGATGCAGCGTGCCGTTCCCGTCCAGACCGAACTCGAACTTGGTGTCGGCGATGATGATGCCGCGTTCGGCGGCGTAGTCGGAGGCCATCCGGTAGAGCGCCATGGCCTTGTCGCGTACCTGGGCGGCCATGTCCGGGCCGATCAGTCGCTCGGTCTCGGCGAAGTCGATGTTCTCGTCGTGGTCGCCGACGTCGGCCTTGGTGGCCGGGGTGTAGATGGGTTCGGGCAGCCGGTCGGCCATCTGCAGGCCCTCGGGCAGAGTGATGCCGCACACCGCACCGGTTGCCTGATAGTCCTTGTAGCCCGAGCCGATCAGGTAGCCACGCACCACCGCCTCGATCGGCAGTGCCTCGAGGCCGCGCACGATCACGCTGCGGCCGACGAGCTGGGCGCGTTGGGCTTCGTCCGGCACGATCGCCACGAGGTCCTGCTCTTCGCAGAGATGGTTGGGCACCAGGTCACGGCTCTTCTCGAACCAGAAGCGCGAGATCTCGGTGAGCACCCGACCCTTGTCCGGGATGGGCGTGGGCAGGATCACGTCGAAGGCCGAGACGCGGTCGGTGGTGACGATCAGCAACCGGTCGTCGTCGATGCGGTAGAGATCGCGCACCTTGCCGCGGTGGATCAGTTCCAGGGCGTCGATCTGCGTCTCGAAAACGGCGGGGGCCGAGTGTGTCATGGGCGTTCAACTGCTAGCATGCTAAGGATTTGCCGTCCGGAGATTGGTCGGGCGGTTGGTTATTGTACGAGAGCGCGGCGCGCGATGCGATGCGCGCGATGAGCCGGAGGGCAGCGATGATGTGGGGCGTTCGCGTGGCGTGGCAGGGGTGGCTGTTGGTCGCCCTGATGGTGATGATGCTCGGCACGGCCCGGGCCGAGTTCTCGGTCCCGCTGGGTGACAGCGGCGATCAGCTCGACGTGCGGGTGATCGAGCCGCCGCAAGGCGCGCCCGAGGACGGCCCGCTGGTTCTCTGGGTGGCCAACCAGTACGGCGACATGGCCGGGCCGGACAGTGTCGCGCACGCCCTGGCCCGGCGCGGCGCGACGGTCTGGATGGTCGACGTGATGGATTCGCTGTTCCTGCCCCGTTCCGACGTGAACGTGCGTGAGCTCGACGGCGAGCCGGTCGGCTCTTTGATCGAGCGAGCCATCAAGGAAGGCCGTCCTACCGTCGTGGTGGCAGCCGATCGCATGGCCGTGCCGACCCTGCGCGGCATGCGCTGGTGGCAGGAACGTACGGATGATCCTGCCGCGCTGACCGGTGCGGTACTGCTCTTCCCCAGCCTCTACCGGGGCGCCCCGGTTGCAGGTGAGGAACCGGAACTGTTCTCGATCGTCGATGCGACCAATCTGCCGGTGATGCTGCTCCAGCCCGAGCGTGGTGTCTATCGCCACCGGCTGCTCGATCTGCGCGAGCGCTTTCTCGAGGGGGGCAGCGACCTGTTCATCAAGATGATCCCCGAGGTGCGTGACTACTTCCACATGGAATTCGAGGAGCCGGCACTCGACTCGCTCGATTCGATCGACGACATCGTCGGGGGCGCCGCCGAGGCACGTGCGGTCCGGGCGTTGCCCGACGACATCTTGCGTTCGATCCCGCTGCTGGCGGCCGCCGATCATCCGGACGAGGTGTTGCCGATCGATCCGGACCGCACCACGCCGGTCGACCGCCAGACCGGGCTGCAGCCGGTCGAGCCACAGGAGGCGCCCGACTTCGAGCTGACCGATCTCGAGGGCAATCCCCAGCGGCTGGACCCGGATTTCGACGGCGTACAGATCGTCAATTTCTGGGCGACCTGGTGCCCGGCCTGCGTCGAGGAGATCCCGTCGATGGAGCGCCTGGCCAGCCGTTACCCCGACCGCCTGAAGATCTACGCGATCGCCTTCAAGCAGTCGCCGGAGCATCTGCGCGAGTTCATGCAGGACTTCGATGTCTCCTTCCCGGTCCCCGTCGATCCCGACGGCGAAGTCGCGGCGAAGTACGACGCCTTCGCCTTCCCGAGCTCGTTCCTGGTGGCCGCCGACGGACGCATCCACTACTCCGTGAACGCCGGCATCATCTGGGATACCGAAGAGGTCGATGCGATCGTGCGGGAAATGCTGGAGATCGAGCCGGAGTGAGCTGGAAGCGGGCAGCTTGAGGCCGGAGGAGGGCATGGGATCGGCCTTGGTCGCGATGGCTCGAGAAGGGTAAAGGCCTGTCGCTTCCCGCTAACCGTTTTCCGGCTGACAGGCTGGGCAGAACCACGTCGAGCGCTGCCCCATGACCACGCGTGCGACCGATGTCCCGCAACGCCGGCAGGGCTGGTCGGTGCGCTCGTAGACGTTCAGCGTCTGGCGGAAGTAGCCGGGGTTGCCCGACGGGGCGAGGAAGTCGCGCAGGGTGGTGCCGCCCT